>JAFDDT010000077.1 GCA_019310725.1 Deltaproteobacteria bacterium
TTCCCTTGAGGTAAATCTGATAACACCCATAGCCATGGAAAAGGAACTCCGCTTTGCTATCCGTGAAGGGGGAAAGACCGTTGGTGCAGGAGTAATAAGCGATATCGTAGAGTAGAGTAATGCTGATGAGGGATATTATCACCTTGGCTTGCTCGATGTGTAAGCAGAGGAACTATACAACGACAAAGAACAAACGAAGAACTCCAGACAAACTGCAGCTTAAGAAGTATTGTCCATTTTGTCGGACACATACCCTTCATAAGGAAACCAAATAGCAATTGTTTTTTCAGGCCAGTAGCTCTAACGGTTAGAGCACCGGACTCCAAATCCGGGTGTTGGGGGTTCGAATCCCTCCTGGCCTGCTATTTTTGAAGGGATCTAAGACCTCTGCACAACCCTGGCCCAGACCTGGCATGCTGGGTTGCCGTTATGGAAAAGCGATCGATGCATAAGCAGTGAAAACAGTTATATATCCACACCCCGTCGCGCCAGGGCAGGCCCTGGCCCAGACCACCTGCCATCGCTGAGAGCAAAGGGCACCGGCGAGCAGGCCATATTGTACCAGAATAGGGGTTATGAAAAGGTCTCGGCCTCACTTTCAATAGAGGCATATTTTGAGATGTCGGGGGCACCATTGATTTTGTAACAGTATTGGTAACTTCTCAATAAGTTCTTCGGGTTCTGTCGTTGCGAGCAAAGCGAAGCAATCTCTACGTAATGAGATTGCCACGTCGCTCCGCTCCTCGCAATGACCGTAAATGTCAACGGCAAGGAATCAGCCGAACTTTTTGAGAAGTTACCAGTATTGTATGAAAAGCTCCTAAAAAGCGTTTTGTGAACGAGATTGAGCAAAATCAACTTTTTACAAATGCATTATTAAGTGGCTCATGAAAAAAAAGAAGGCCCATAGAAAAAAGAGGGCTGGTAAGAAGACACATGTTATGCCAGCTGCCAGTATTTCAGAACAAAAAAAAGCTGGCGTGGAAACAATTCCACAGAAAGAAGATCTCCAACCAGTACCGGCAAAAAAAGATGTTTTCAAGGCAACAGATACCCCAGGTTTTGCACCAAAAAGATACTTCAACGTGGTGCGACAATTTTTGGCTGAATCCAAAGTGGAACTCAAAAAGGTTACGTGGCCTACAAGAAAGGAACTTCTGACCACGACAGCTGTTGTTATCATATTGGTGATCGTAGTTGCTTTTTTTCTGGGGGTAGTTGATTTGGGCCTCGTAAAGATTATTAGAAATGTACTTGGATAATTATAGGTAAAGCTTAGGTGTTTGTGTGGAGTTACGGTGGTATATAGCACATACGTATTCTGGTTTTGAGAACAGAGTGAAGACCACCTTGGAGGAGAAAGTCAGGTCCTCGGGAAAGGAGGAGTTTTTTGGCCAGATAGTTGTGCCGACCGAGCAGGTTGTCGAGTTAGTTAAGGGCAAGAAAAAGACATCTTCTCGGAAATTCTATCCTGGTTATATAATGATTCAAATGGCCTTGACGGATGAGACATGGCATATGGTGCAGGACATAGATAAGGTAACAGGATTTCTGGGAGGGAAAACTAAGCCCGTACCGATTTCAGAAGACGAGGCACAGAGGATTCTGACGAGGATGGAGGACGGACGGGAAAAACCAAAGCCGAAGTTCTTTTTTGAGGAGGGGGATGAGGTTCGAGTTATCGACGGCCCATTTACAAACTTCAACGGAGTTGTGGAGGAGGTAAAACCGGATAAAGCCAAGCTAAAAGTTCTCATAAGTATCTTCGGCCGATCGACCCCCGTTGAACTGGATTTTGTTCAGGTTACAAAGATATAAAGGGAAACCGTATGGCAAAAAAGGTAGCCGCAACGATCAAGTTGCAGGTAAAGGCAGGACAGGCAAACCCTTCACCGCCGGTTGGACCCGCGTTAGGACAGCATGGCGTCAATATCATGGAATTCTGTAAAGCCTTCAACGCTAGAACGCAAAATCAGGAGGGAATGACTATTCCTGCAATCATAACAGTCTATGCAGATAAATCTTTCTCGTTTATAACGAAAACACCTCCTGCCTCTGTTCTTCTCAAGCAGGCAGCAAATATAGCAAAAGGTTCTCCTGAACCAAAGAGAGAGAAGGTTGGAACTGTGACTGTGAGCCAGATAGAGGAGATAGCCAAACTGAAATTTGAGGATCTGAGTGCTGTTGATTTGCCGGGGGCCATAAAGATTGTTGAGGGTACCGCTCGAAGCATGGGAATCACCGTGGAAAACGAAAAAAATCATTAAGGTCTGGGAAAATATTGCTATGCCTAAGAAAGGAAAGAAATATACTGGGGTTGCCAATAAGATAGAGAGGTCAAAAAAATACAGCTTTCAAGAGGCTCTTGAATTCGCCACAGATAATTCGTATGTAAAATTTGATGCCTCTGTGGACATTGCCGTCCGGCTAGGTGTTGATCCTCGGCATGCCGAGCAAATGGTCAGAGGAACCGCCTCTCTCCCCCATGGTATTGGCAAACCAGTGAGGGTAGTTGTCTTTGCCAAGGGAGAAAAGGAAAAGGAGGCATTGGATGCTGGGGCAGATCTTGTTGGCTCTGAGGACCTTGCTGAGAAGATCCAGAAAGGGTGGCTGGAATTCGACAAGGCCGTTGCTGCTCCAGATATGATGGGGGTAGTAGGTAAGTTGGGTCGTATTCTGGGCCCCAGAGGGATGATGCCCAACGCAAAACTTGGCACGGTAACCTTTGATGTGGCCAAGGCGGTCACGGAGTTAAGGGCAGGAAAAATTGACTTCAAGGTCGATAAAGCAGGTATCGTACATACCACACTGGGGAGGGTATCCTTTGGAGTCAATAAACTCTTAGAAAATACTGCCTTTTTTCTGGATACTATCTTGAGGTTAAAGCCCCCTTCCAGCAAGGGCGCCTACTTAAGAAGTATAGTAATATCAACCACAATGGGGCCGGGCATTAAAATTGATACAGCCAATGTGAGGGATCTTATCCGGTAACTGTAGGTTGGTGGTTCAATTCTGTTTTGCGAAATTTTTGAGACCTAAGGTGATTCCCATCAGGCCAGAAGAGGGGAGGTGATTTGAGCCTTTGGACAGGAATCAAAAAAGGGAAATTGTCAGAGGATTACAGGAAAGTCTAGCAAAGGCATGTGGCACCTTTCTTATTGACTACCAGGGATTGAATGTTGAGTCGCTTACCAAATTGAGACACGAGTTAAGGGAAGCCAACGTTGAGTTTCAGGTTGTGAAGAATAGACTCCTGTCAATTGCATGCAAGGGCACAGACACAGTTGTTTTGAAAGACCATTTTGCTGGGCCTTCCGCCTTGGCTATCACGCATGATGATATAAATGTGCCTGCAAAGGTTTTGACAAAGTTTAGCCAGGACTATAAAGCATTAGATATAAAGATCGGTCAGATAAACGGTCAAGTCATTGATTTGCAAGCTATCAAGAAGTTGGCGCAGCTCCCTCCAAGGGAGGTTCTTCTTTCTCAACTGCTTTTTTCTCTTTCTGGCATACCGACAACCTTTGTGAGAGTCTTATCTGAAACACCCAGAAGGTTGGTCGCTGTTTTGGATGCTATAAAAAGACAAAAGGAATAGACGCTTTGTTGAAACATGAGGGTTACTAAGAAAGGCAATAGATGAAAATTGTTAAAATTTAACAGGGAGGGTTTGAGATAGAGATGACAGCCAAGATAGATAAAGAAGATGTAATTACGTTTATTTCTAATATGAGCGTTCTAGAACTGTCTGAACTAATTCAAGAGCTTGAGAAAAAATTTAATGTTTCGGCTGCTGCCCCGGTAACAGTAGCAGCTCCTGGTGCCGGCGAAAAAGCAGAGGAGGCAGAGGAGGCAGAGAAAACCGAGTTTGATGTTATGGTAACGGCAGTTGGGGATAGAAAGATTCAGGTGATTAAGGTTGTTCGGTCTGTAACCAATCTGGGGCTGAAAGAGGCGAAGGAATTGGTTGACAATGTACCGAGCAAGGTAAGAGAAGGTGTTTCTAAAGAAGATGCGGAAAACATTAAAAAGCAGCTTGAAGAAGTCGGTGCTGTAGTGGACATAACCTAGATTCTCAGTATAGGCTTCCGTCTTGTTGTGTTTGTTTTAGGTTTGGTGTATGTCCCCATAGCTAGCTTTTACCAAGATTTGTGAGGAGATCATAAGGGTGAATAAAGCAGATAACGTTAGGCATTATCAAAGAAAGAATTTTGGGAGAATAAAAACAATCCTTGAAATACCTGATCTAATAGATGTGCAGAGACGTTCGTACGAACGGTTTTTGCAGAAGGATGTCCCAGCCGAAGAGCGAAAAGACTTTGGACTCCAGGGTGCATTCAAAAGTGTTTTTCCCATCCATGATTTAAATCAAACGTGCTCGCTGGAATTCGTCCGGTATTTTTTTGAAGATGTAAAATACGATGAGGAAGAATGCATCAGGAAAGGAATGAATTATGAGGCGCCAATCAGGATAGTCGTTCAGCTTCTGGTTTTCGACGTTGATGAGGTTTCGGGCACCAGAACAATCAGGGATATTAAGGAACAGGAAATATATTTTGGCACCTTGCGAATGATGACCGGGAGAGGAACCTTCATCATTAATGGTGTAGAGCGAGTGGTTGTCAGTCAGCTTCACCGGTCCCCGGGTGTCTTTTTTGACAATGATATGGGAAAGACCCACCCCAGTGGGAAACCACTCTATTCAGCCAGAATTATTCCATTGAGGGGTTCTTGGATCGACTTTGAGTTTGACGCTAAGGATATCCTATTCGTTAGGATCGATAGGAGGAGAAAGTTTCCAGCCACCATTCTCCTCAAGGCATTTGGCTATTCTGAAGAGGAAATTCTTCACCATTTCTATGCTAAAGAGAGGGTATTGGTTGATAAAAAGTCTTTTAAGTGTGTCTTAGATCTCAATAGACTTCCGAGCCAAAAAATAATTACAAATATACGTGATCCAAAGAGCGGTGAAATAATAGCCAAGAAAGGTGAGAAATTCAGCAAAAAGTTATGCAGAAAGCTGATTGACAAGGGGCTGCGAGAGATACCGGTGAATTCAGATTATATCTTGGGCAGGGTTGCTGCTCACGATATCGTGGATCCCCAGACGGGGGAAGTTTTGATAAGAACCAATCAAGTTTTTTCGCAGGAAATCGTGGAGTCTATACAAGCACGGGGTATTGGAGAGATTGGATTATTGGTTTTGGATGGTCCAGATGTCAGCAGGAGTATAAGAGAAACCATGCTGCTAGACAAGATCATTACCCCTGACGACGCTGTTCTTGATATTTACCGAAAACTTAGGCCAACAAGCCCACCGACGCAGGAGATGGCCCATTCCTATTTTGGGAGCCTCTTTTTTAATCCTTCTACCTACGATCTTTCTCCAGTTGGCCGCTTGAAGATGAATTATAGGCTGGAGCAGGATGTTTCTCTTGAGGTATGCACCTTGAGAAGAGAGGACATAATGGAGACGGTTGAGGAACTGGTGCAGTTGAGCGTTAAAGAGGGTACTGTTGATGATATAGATCATCTGGGAAATCGAAGGGTCAGATCAGTAGGGGAGCTATTGGAGGAAGGATATAGGGTAGGGCTGATTAGGATGCAGAGAGCTATCAAAGAGAGAATGAGCCTCCAGGATGTAGATACGCTAATGCCTCGTGATCTGATTAATTCCAAGCCTGTTTCTGCCGTGATCAACGAGTTTTTTGGCTCAAGCCAGCTATCCCAATTTATGGATCAAACCAATCCCTTGTCAGAGATAACGCACAAGAGACGTCTGAGCGCTCTCGGACCTGGCGGTTTAACTCGGGAGAGAGCTGGCTTTGAAGTGAGAGACGTACACCCAAGCCACTATGGTCGAATATGCCCTATCGAGACGCCTGAAGGACCGAATATCGGTTTGATTGTGTCTCTCAGCACCTATGCTCGCATAAACGATTTCGGTTTTATCGAAACACCGTATCGGAAAGTTCATAACGGCATTGTCTCAGCAGATATAGAATATTTATCAGCCATGGAGGAAAGGGAGTACCCCATTGCCCAAGCCAATGAGGCCCTGACTGCTGATGGTCACTTTGTCAGGGACGTGGTAGCTACCAGAAAGGGGGGTGAAGCATGTCTCGCGTCCGCTGATGAGGTTCGATATATGGATGTTTCCCCAAACCAGTTGGTCAGTATTGCTGCATCATTGATTCCCTTCTTGGAGCACGATGATGCAAACCGTGCCCTTATGGGGTCTAATATGCAGAGACAGGCTGTACCTCTTTTGCAAGCTAGGTCTCCCCTTATAGGAACAGGGATTGAGAAAACCGTTGTAAGACACTCTGGTGTAGCTGTTATGGCCAAGAGAGACGGTATTGTCGAAAGCGTCGATGCCTCTCGTATTGTTATCCGATCGAAGAAAGAAGAGGAAGGTGTTGAGATTTGTAAGCTAACAAAATTTATGCGTTCGAACCAGAGCACCTGTTACAATCAGAAAGCCATAGTAAATGAGGGAGATAGGGTTAAGAAGGGCCAGATTATTGCTGATGGCGCTGCTATGGAGAGAGGTGAACTTGCCTTAGGGAGAAATGTAATCGTCGCCTTTCTTTCTTGGGGCGGGTACAATTTTGAAGATGCGATCTTAGTAAGTGAACGATTAGTACAGGAAGATGTCTTTACTTCAATACATATAGAAGAGTTTTCTGTTATGGCGAGGGATACCAAACTCGGACCAGAAGAAATAACGCGAGACATTCCCAACGTAGGAGAGGAGGCACTTGAGAAACTTGACGAAAGCGGTATTGTGCGGCTCGGGGCTGAAGTGAGACCTGGAGATATTTTAGTTGGCAAAATTACCCCGAAAGGTGAGACTCAGTTATCGCCAGAGGAAAAGCTTCTGAGGGCTATATTTGGTGAAAAGGCAGGCGATGTAAAGGATACGTCACTAAGGGTGCCACCTGGGGCTGAGGGCATTGTTATTGATGCGCAGGTGTTTTCTCGCAAAGGCGTTGAAAAAGATGAAAGAACAAAGAGCATTCAGGAGGCTGAGATCAGTCAGTTGTCAAAGGACAAAGAGGATGAGATCGGGATCATGAGGAGGAATGCCCAAAAGAAATTGGGAGTCCTCTTGGAGGGAAAGAGCCTAAAATCAGACCTGAAGCATCGGGAGACAGATGAGATTTTGGTAAGGAGGGGTCAGGTGATTGATCAAGAATGCCTGGAGAGTGTTCCTCCAGACCACTGGCAAGGGGCAAATATTGCGACCGAAATGGGAGCTATTGAAAGGATGGAGTCCATAGCATCCCAGTATAGCCAGCAGGTTGAAGAACTCAATGAGCTTTTTCAGCAAAAGATAAAAAGGCTAGATATGGGGGATGAGCTCTCGCCCGGAGTAATCAAGATGGTAAAGGTGTTCGTTGCTGTAAAGCGGAAACTCTCTGTTGGTGACAAGATGGCTGGCCGCCATGGAAATAAGGGCGTGCTTTCCCTTATACTGCCGGTTGAGGATATGCCTTATTTTGCTGATGGTACACCGGTAGATATTGTGTTGAATCCCCTCGGGGTTCCTTCCAGGATGAATGTGGGGCAGGTTTTGGAAACCCATCTTGGGTGGAGTTCCCGTGAACTTGGGCGGCAGATAGGAGAACTGGTAGACACCATGAGAGATGAAGGTCTCCTAAAAGCTAAGTTGCGAGATATCTTTTCCGAAGACTACGATCAGTTCTTTGCTGGTGTTTCTGATGAAGTGCGTAGGCAGAGTGCTTCCCTAATGCGGAATGGTGTGCCCATGGCTACGCCTGTTTTTGATGGAGCAAATGAAGAGGAGATTGAGGCGTGTCTAGAGAAGGCAGGCTTACCTGTTAGCGGTCAGACCATTCTGTATGATGGGAGATCAGGTGAGCCTTTTGATCAACCGGTGACTGTTGGCATAATGTACATGATGAAGCTCCATCATTTGGTCGATGACAAGATCCATGCTCGCTCCATTGGTCCCTATTCTTTGGTTACTCAGCAGCCTCTTGGCGGTAAGGCCCAGTTTGGAGGTCAGCGTTTGGGTGAAATGGAGGTCTGGGCAATGGAGTCTTACGGTGCGGCATATTCCTTACAAGAGTTTTTGACTGCCAAATCGGATGATGTGGCTGGCCGAACACGGATGTATGAAAAGATCGTAAAGGGAAACAATTTCTTGGAAGCTGGTTTGCCGGAATCCTTCAATGTTTTGGTGAAGGAACTCCAGAGTCTAGGTCTAGAGCTTGAACTGAACGAGGATGGAGAATCTGAGATTCTTCTAGACTATGATGAGAAGAGATAAAAAAGGAGAGAGCCTTGGAAGACCTGTACGGATTTTTTACAAAACCAAAGGATCCGTTAAGTTTTAATTCAGTACAGATCTCTATTGCTTCACCAGAGAAAATAAGAGAGTGGTCTTATGGTGAGGTGAAGAAACCTGAAACTATTAACTATCGGACCTTCAAACCCGAAAGGGATGGATTGTTTTGTGCGAAGATCTTTGGCCCCATCAGGGATTATGAGTGTCTCTGTGGAAAATACAAAAGAATGAAGCACCGAGGTGTGGTCTGCGAGAAATGTGGTGTTGAGGTTACCCACTCTAAGGTTCGAAGACAGAGAATGGGTCATATTGAGTTAGCTTCACCGGTTGCCCATATCTGGTTCTTGAAATGCATTCCTTCAAAAATCGGTTTGCTCTTGGATATGACACTCAAGACATTAGAGAAGGTACTCTATTTTGAAAATTATCTAGTCGTTGATCCAAAAGATACCCCTTTGGCGAAAGGCACCCTGTTGACTGAGGAACAGTATCTCAAGGCCACAGAGGATTATCGAGACGGATTTGAGGCTGGAATGGGAGCAGAAGCTGTTCAAAGGATGCTTAGAGAGCTTGACTTGGATGCGCTTTCTTCTACCCTAAAACTTGAGATACTGAGCACCAAATCAGATGCCAAACGGAAAAAACTCTCGAAACGTGTTCGGATAGTCGATGCCTTTCGCTCGTCCAAGAATAGACCCGAGTGGATGATACTGGATGTCATCCCTGTTTTACCCCCTGACCTCAGACCTTTGGTACCTCTCGATGGGGGGAGATTTGCTACTTCAGATCTCAATGATCTTTACCGCAGGGTTATCAACAGGAACAACAGACTGAAGCGTCTCCAAGAACTCAATGCCCCTGATATTATCATTAGGAACGAGAAGAGGATGCTTCAGGAGGCGGTAGACGTACTGTTTGATAACGGCAGAAGAGGTAAAACCATTACCGGTGCAAATAAGCGACCTTTGAAGTCTTTAAGTGATATGCTCAAGGGGAAGCAGGGCAGGTTCAGACAGAATCTGCTCGGAAAGCGGGTGGACTATTCTGGAAGATCGGTAATTGTCGTTGGACCCGATCTGCGGTTGCACCAATGTGGACTTCCTAAACAGATGGCGTTGGAACTTTTTAAGCCGTTCATTTACAATAAACTTGAGGAGGAAGGCCTGGCTTCTACGCTCAAGAAAGCCAAGAAATTGGTTGAAAAAGAGACGCCTGAGGTATGGGATTGTCTGGATGAGGTAGTGAAAGAGCACTGTGTTTTGCTTAACAGGGCCCCCACGCTACACCGGCTCGGGATGCAGGCATTTGAACCGGTGCTGATTGAAGGGAAGGCTATCCAGCTACACCCGCTGGTTTGCACTGCCTTTAATGCAGATTTTGATGGTGACCAGATGGCTGTTCATGTTCCCCTGTCTATTGAGGCCCAGATTGAGGCTCGGGCACTCATGCTCTCGACCAACAATATCCTCTCTCCGGCCAATGGGGATGCCATCATTGTTCCAACCCAAGATATCGTATTAGGCATCTATTATATGACCAAAGAGAAACCGGCTTGCAAGGGTGAAGGCAAGGTCTTCGCAGATGTTGAAGAGGTTAGAATGGCATACGACGCTGGGGAGTTAGACTTGCATGCGTCCATAATGGTGAGGATTGATGGCCAGATTGTAAGGGCCACTACGGGAAGGGTGATCCTCTATGAGGTTTTTCCCAAAGAGTTGCCCTTTGAGATGGTGAACAGGGAAATAACCAAGAAAGCACTGGGGGAAATCATTGGTCAATGCTATCGTTCTCTCGGTACCAAGGCGACCGTTATCTTGGCTGATAGGCTTAAAGATATTGGGTACAAGTATGCCACCATTTCCGGTATTTCCATTGCTAGAAAAGATATGGTCACTCCAAAAAGAAAACAGGAGATTATAGGAGAAGCCGAAGGTGAGGTAAGAAAGATTGAAAAACAGTACAGCGATGGTTTGATTACGGACGGTGAGAAATACAACAAGGTCGTTGATATCTGGACAAAGGCCACAGAGCTCGTTTCCTCTGAAATGATGAGAGAGATGGCTCAAGAGGAAGTGACTGAACAGAAAACAGATGCAAAAAAACCTGAGAGCCTGAACCCCATATATATGATGTCTGATTCGGGAGCCCGGGGGAGCAAGGATCAGATGAGGCAGTTGGCAGGAATGAGAGGCCTCATGGCAAAACCCTCTGGCGAGATTATTGAGACCCCTATTACGGCTAATTTCCGCGAGGGCCTGAATGTTTTACAATATTTTATTTCTACCCATGGCGCCAGAAAGGGATTGGCTGACACAGCCCTTAAGACGGCTAACTCAGGATATCTGACCCGCCGATTGATAGATGTGGCTCAGGATGCCTGTATTACGGAGGCAGATTGTGGTACTACCGATGGAATCTGGGTAGAGTCATTGACTGAGGGGGGAGAGGTGATTCAAACCGTCTCAGAGAGAATTTTGGGCAGAACCGCGGCAGAGGATATTCATGACCCTATAACAGGAGAACTGCTCCTCAAGCAAAATGAAGAAATAGATGAGGAGGCGGCGCAGAGGATCGAAAGGTCGTGGATTGAGAAGTTAAAGATTAGGTCAGTGTTGACCTGCAGGACAAAGAGAGGGATTTGTGGAAGCTGTTATGGCCGAGATTTGGCCCATGGTAGAGAGGTTGACATCGGAGAGCCAGTAGGAATCGTTGCTGCACAGTCCATTGGCGAACCAGGCACGCAGCTCACGATGCGGACATTTCACATTGGCGGCACGGTAACAAGAAAGGTAGAGCAATCTACCATTCAGTCCAGGAGCAGTGGAACGGTAAAATTCTTTAATCTCAGAACTGTTATTAATGGCAAGGGAGACCATGTGGTAATGAATAGGAATGGGGATATCGGCGTTGTGGATGCAAGTGGAAGAGAGTTAGAACGCTATCCTGTAATATATGGAGCTACCATTAAGGTTGATGATGGCAAGGAGATACATTCCGGTGAGCTTTTGGTCGAGTGGGACCCTTTTTCTATCGCTATTTTGACAGAGGTTTCTGGGAGGCTAAAATTTGGCGATATCTTTGAAGGGAGGACCATGCAGGAGAGGCTGGACCCAGTAACTGGCAAATCAACAAAGGTTATTGTTGCATCCGGTGATCCGAACGTGAGACCGCGGATCTCTATCAAAGACTCGGGTGGCAAGACAGTCCAGGTTCCTGGACATTCAGGGGCAGGGGCAGTGGCCCGGTACTTTCTCCCTACCGGTGCTATCATTATGGTTGCGGAAGGAGAGGAAGTCAATGCCGGTGATGTTTTGGCTAAGATCCCGAGAGAAACCACCAAGACCAAGGATATCACAGGGGGTCTGCCGCGGGTTGCCGAATTATTTGAGGTCCGAAAACCCAAAGACCACACCCTGTTAAGTGAGATTGACGGAACCGTATCATTTGGGAAATATGTATCAGGGAAGAGGAGGGTGGTTATCACCCCAGAAGTGGGTAAAGCTACTGAATATATTATACCGAGAGGTAAGCATGTAAGCGTTTTTGATGGCGATTATGTGAGGGCTGGTGAAGCCCTCATGGAAGGCTCGGCTAATCCTCATGATATCCTCAGGATAAAAGGAGCTAAGGAGTTATCAAAATACCTGGTTGATGAGGTTCAGAAAGTCTACCGGCTGCAGGGTGTCAAGATAAACGACAAGCACATAGAAGTGATTGTTAGGCAGATGTTGCGGAGAGTGGCGGTTAAGGATATTGGAGATTCAGATTTTATCTTAGGAGAAGAGGTAGAGCGCTGGCGTTTTGAGGAAAAAAATCAGGAAGTTATTGCTAACGGGGGCAAACCAGCGGTTGGTGAACCGCTGCTCTTGGGGGTTACCAAGGCATCAATCAATACAGAAAGCTTCATTTCGGCTGCATCTTTTCAGGAAACCACCAAAGTCCTGGCTGATGCAAGTGTGGAGAGTAAGATAGATCATTTGAGGGGCCTCAAGGAGAATGTCATCATGGGTAGGCTGATACCGGCGGGCACTGGCCTGAGCAGGTACAGGGGCCTTGATATAGAAACGGAGCAATAATTCTCAAGCGTGTGGAAATAGCTTGCCAAAACCCAGACATTTGAATATATAAGGCACAAATTCTTTTGGAAAGAGAGATACATGCCAACGATTAATCAGCTCATTAAGAAAGGACGGCAGAAGGTACAGAAGAAGATCAAGACCCCAGCGCTCAAAGGGTGTCCTCAAAGAAGAGGTGTGTGTATCAGGGTATATACATCAACGCCTAAGAAACCTAACTCTGCTTTGCGAAAGGTTGCACGGGTACGGCTGACCAATGGAATAGAGGTAACATCATACATACCAGGTATAGGGCACAATCTTCAGGAACACTCAGTTGTTCTGATACGAGGTGGGAGAGTCAAGGACCTACCGGGAATCAGATATCACATAATTCGGGGTACGTTGGATAGTTCAGGTGTTGAAGATCGCCGAAGGGGTCGCTCAAAATATGGGGCTAAAAGGCCCAAGGGGATTTGAGCTTTAGAAAGAGTCCTGTGGAGACATTAGTATGACGAGAAAAGCAGAGGTCATTAAGAGAGACATCTTGCCTGACCCGAAATACAAGAGTGAATTAGTGACTCGATTCACTAATAGAATTATGAAGAAGGGCAAAAAAAATTTGGCCCAATCTATCCTCTATGAGGCCTTTGATATTATTCACCAGAAGACCAAAGAGGATCCCCTCTCGCTTTTTCAGAAGGCTATTGAAAATGTGAAGCCGGCAGTTGAAGTGAGATCGAGGAGGGTCGGCGGGTCCACCTATCAAGTTCCAACGGAGGTGAGAACCTTCAGGAGGAACACCCTCAGCATTAGGTGGATCCTTACCTATGCTCAGCAGAGAGGCGAGACAAGCATGCCGGCAAAACTAGCTGGTGAACTGATTGATGCTTCCAATGGAAGGGGCGGTGCCTTTAAGAAAAAGGAAGATACACACAGAATGGCCGAGGCTAACAAGGCTTTTGCCCATTATCGTTGGTAGGATTAAAATTCGTTTTGTTCGTTTTACTGGTTTGATTTAACCAATTAAACAGATATTTAGATTGCCATTATTGGTAACAAGAGGACTTACATTAAGGAGGTAACCACCATGGCCAAAGAAAAGTTTAAGAGGACAAAGCCGCATGTCAATGTGGGTACCATTGGGCATATAGACCATGGTAAAACAACCCTGACCGCGGCAATT
>JAFDDT010000286.1 GCA_019310725.1 Deltaproteobacteria bacterium
GTTGGGTATCAGCAGCAGAGGGAGTCAAATTTGCCAGGGTAGTTGCCATGGCCACAGAAAAGATAAAGGCCCTTGGTCCAGCCAAAAAGCTGGTTAAAGACCAATCCAAAGGTGCACTCAATGCCTGAGGTAACAAAAAAGATAAGAGAGATAGCCCGGAGTCTCCTCCAGGAAAAAAAGGTTGACCTGGTGATCGGGTTCGAGCAGGGCACTCTGCCACTCCGAGCTACCCCCTGCTTTGTAAGAGGGGAGAAAGAAGTCGATAGGCTCGTATGGGATTCATTTTGCGAAAACAATCTGGCCACATATCTCATCAAGAGAGCGGAGAGAGTTGCCATTATAGCCAAGGGGTGCGATGTGCGCACGATCGTTGAACTGATCAAGGAAAACCAGATCTCCCGGGACCAGGTGGTTATAATTGGCATCCCCTGTCAGGGAATGTTTGATAGGAGACAGGTTGAGGCTGTGCTCCAAGGAAAGGAGATCCAGGAGGTTACGGAGAAAGATGGCCAACTTATCCTTAGGGGTGGCAGTTTCAAAGAAACCCTCAAACGAGATACATTTCTCTATCCTTCCTGCATAACCTGCACCCACAGAAACCCGGTCATATACGACCTGCTCGTGGGCGATCCGGTGCCGGAGCTCAGCACTGACCCATATCAAGATGTAGAAGAATTTGAAGCCCGCTCCGCTGAGGAGCGATGGGAGTATCTCATAAAAGAGTTTACCAGATGTATCCGCTGCTATGCGTGCAGAAATGCCTGCCCCTTGTGTTATTGTCAGGAGTGTTTTGTGGACAGCTCCAGCCCCCCATGGATCGGTAAAACAACTGATGAGAGCGATACCGCCATCTTTCACCTGATGCGTGCCTTTCATGTGGCAGGCAGATGTACCGAGTGTGGAGCCTGTGAGAGAGCCTGCCCCGTGGGAGTAGATATTAGAAAGCTCAACAGAAAGCTGGCGAGGGATGTAAAAGAGCGGTTTGGGTATGAATCCGGGGTGAGCTTGGAGCAGGTAACCCCCCTGGCTACCTTTAAACCTGATGACCCCGAGGAGTTTATGGTGAATCCCTGAGTTGAGGGATAAAGAGGAGAATGAAGACCAAGACTATTAAAAAAAAGGATATTGCCAGTTTCCTTGACACTCTTCTCACCAGATACGAGGTGTTTGCCCCGGTAGAAAGGGATGAGCGTGTTGTCTTTGAGGCGATTGGCGCAGGGAGCGAGGCCACCCTGGATTATCAAAACACCACCATGCCCCCGAAAGGGATCCTTTTTCCTCAGACAGAGCAGCTGTTTTCCTATAGATCCACCAAAGACACTGCTGACATAGCAGTACCTTCCTTTAAAGAAAAGCCACAGCTCATTTTTGGCATTCGCCCGTGCGATGCACGGAGCTTTCTGCTCTTTGACCATGCTTTTGACGGAGACCCCTACTATATTAACCGGAGAGGAAATACCCTCCTCGTGAGCATAGGCTGTACACACCCCCAGGCCCCCTGCTTTTGCACCTCGGTAGGTGGAGGGCCATTCTCTGAAGAGGGCTCAGACCTCTTGCTGATAGAAACCGGTGATCAATACCTCATCCAGATCGTAACTGACAGAGGGGCACAGCTTTTGGAAGAAAGCGGATTTAAGGACGCCGGAAAAGATGCTCTCACCTTAGCACAAAAGATGATCAAAACGGCTGAGGCATCTATGGGAGCAGGTATAGAGATAGATGGGTTGAAGGAGAAGCTGGATAGCAGTTTTGAGAATCCGATCTGGCAGGAGTTGACAGAGAAATGCCTTGGGTGTGGGGTGTGCACCTATCTCTGTCCCACCTGTCACTGCTTTGATATGGTGGATGAGGCGGAGGGCTCCACAGGCGAGAGGATCCGCATCTGGGACTCGTGTCAGTTCCCCCTGTTTACCCTTCAAGCATCCGGGGTCAATCCCCGGCCCACGGTGAAGGAAAGATTCAGGCAGAGGATCATGCATAAGTTCAGCTATATGATAGAGAGCTATAATCAGATTGGTTGTGTCGGATGTGGCCGCTGTATCACCGAATGCCCGGTCAACCTGGATATCCGTCAAGTTGTACATACCATATCCAAACTCGAGGCCCTCTCGTGAAGAATCCATACATACCCTTCCCGATGAGAATAGACAATGTCGTCATAGAAACCGATGATAGAGACATCAAGACCTTCTCCCTTTCCTTTATTCATAAAGAGGATGAGGCGAGCTTTGCCTACATACCGGGCCAGTTTGCCGAGCTCTCAGACTTTAATAAAGGAGAAGCGCCCTTTGGTATGGCATCTTCACCGACCCAGAAAGGATCTCTTGAATTTACCATAGCAAAGGCAGGGGTGGTCACCACTGCCTTGCATAACAGGGAGGTAGGGGAAATAGTAGGGGTAAGGGGGCCCTTAGGTAATGGGTTTCCCGTGGACACCCTCAGAGGCAAGAATATTGTGATGATTGGCGGTGGCTTCGGGTTCTCCACCTTGAGGGCGCTGACCACCTTTGTGCTGGATGAGGCAAACCGGCCAACCTTTGGTGATATAACGGTCATCTATGGGGCCAGAAACCCTGGCCAGCTCCTGTACAAGGATGACCTTGAGCAGTGGGGGAAGCGGCACGATTTGAACCTATATCTTACCGTGGATTCCAGGGATGATGAGTGGAGTGGCAGGGTAGGGTTGATCCCCCAGATTACCAAAGAAATCGCTCCCAGTGCTGAGAACGCATATATACTGGTTTGCGGCCCACCGGTGATGATAAAGTTTACCCTGCCTGTGACCAGAGAGATCGGATTTTTGCCAGAGAGGACACTCCTCTCCCTGGAGATGAGAATGAAGTGTGGCGTGGGCATGTGTGGCAGATGCAACATCGGGAGCAAGTATGTTTGCACAGATGGCCCTGTTTTTAGTTGCGCTCAGCTTTCGGGTCTCCTGTTTGATGAGTCTTGACAGGCTGTGAGTGGATATTCAGTCACCTGAAACACAGAATCTTCTACTCCTATACTCACTCAGCAAAGTGGAATTCTTATCAACTATTTACTGTAGGCGCAAATTCATGAGAGGGGAAATATCATGACGATGAACGTTTTGGCAGAAACTCCCGATTTGAGTTTTCGAGCGGCTCTGCAGAGACTAGATGCCGGCTGGCCTGCTCTTGAAAGTGGAAGACGAGGTAGACTGGAACCTCGAACTAACCAGCATCATGTATAAACAGCCAGAACGGGCTATGCTGTTTAAGCACGTAAAGGGCTATGGCATTCCTGTGGTGGGCAACTTCATGGGCAGCGAGGAAAATGTCCTGGGGATCTTCCAGAAAAACGTCGTCGAACTGCGCCGCTTTATCAGTGAGGGCATGGCCAATCCTATGCCGCCAAGAAAGGTAAAGTCCGGGCCCGTCCAGGAGGTTTTCCACGACAACCCTGATCTCACCAAACTGCTGCCTCTACCGAAGTATGCACCCGACGACGGCGACCGGTATATCTCGGCTGGGGTGGTCATTGCGAAAGAT
>JAFDDT010000078.1 GCA_019310725.1 Deltaproteobacteria bacterium
CAATCCCCTGTATTGCAGTAGCTGTGGTGTGTGTATAGCCATCTGCCCCTTTAAGGCACCGGCATTCAATGAGAAAACCGGCATAGCAGAGATCAACCCGGTGCTGTGCAAGGGGTGCGGTCTGTGTGTTGCCTCGTGCAGATCGGGCGCCATACACCTCAATGGGTTTGATGAAGGCCAGATTATGAGTATGATTAGTATGGTAAGTGCCTAAAGTGAAACAAAGTGCCCAAAAAAGTAGGCAGTAGGGAATAGGCACTGAGGCGCACCAAACGCAAGGAACTCAACAAGCTGAACAAACCCAAGGAACGGTTGCATATAGATTGAGAAGGGGAATTGGCTATTAAAGCACCAATAAAGTACGTAAAATATATATACTGGTTACCCGAGGAAAGGGAAAAAGATCTCAGATTTGAGCTAGATAGCTGCAATATAAGGCTTAAATCGGCTAAAGCGGTCGTGTGCACCGGGCTTGATGAGATTACTAAGATAATAAGTGTTTCTCCGGAGGTCTGGGATGGGACGTGCAAGAGGCAGGGAAGCTGGTATAGAAGATCAGAGAAAAATGGTCAATACTTGATTATTAGCTCCTTTGAACTCGACGGCTTTGAGCGTTACAAGGCGGCTGTTATTACCAGATCTGATTTCCTTCTCCCGAGGCCGGTCACCAGAGAAGAGAAAGGGGAGATGATAAGAGATGAAGAGTTCAAGGTCCTTGTGCCTGGGGAGTGGTATGTGGTTTCAGACCTTGAAAAAAGGCTTTGGACAAGATGGGCGCGACGCCTTGGATCGGAGGAGGATTGGGATTCGCTTTTTCTCACCCATACGGCATGCCACGCCAATTTTATCAAGCCCCGCTTTTTTGTTGACTCCGATGGCCAGAAAGTCCCCTATTCGATTGACAGGAGTGCGAATCTGTGTTCGTGCTGTCTGGAGCTTTTTCAGGTTGTTGGCACTGCATGGAGGAAAAAACTGGTTGCGCCGTGCGCCGGTGCTGTAATTTTCTCGAGACTCCCAAAAGATAGATATCTCTTGGTGGAAAAGCCATAGCATTGCAGCCTTTTCTTTATTACCTACCATATAATTTCGGCCCATTCCATAACCTCTCAGTGACAGATTCCACAGCAGATGTTGTGAAAGAATTCCATGAAAGTGAGATCGCGTCGAATCAATCAACTGATGAAAGCGGTTCAATGAAATGGGCCATGGGCTATTGAAAAACTGAATCCTGATGAATATCTTATAAAATATTGGAAACGTTCAAAAGTTGAGGTCCAGCTCTTTTTTTCATCCACATGATGAGAATCAATCTATCTAACTGGTAATGCCAATTTCCTCAAGGCGATATCTATTGGCCTCAAGGGAGGTGGCCAAATACCTCTTGTTTAACAGGACATAACCAAAGGTGCAAATCCTTTGTGGGGTAAATCCCAAATATTTGGCCACTGCAGAACACGGTGGTATTTTTTGTGAGATATCGCCCGCCCGCCTCGCCTGAGCGAGAGCGATGGCGGACAGGCCTTTCAGAAACAGGCATTACCTTCATAAACCTAAACGGCTCAATTTTTGAACGTTACCAAAACATTAGGAACAGTTTGAAAAAGGTGAGAGAGCATTGAAAGCAAGCGCGGACCAGCCAGTAGGTATGTAGGTCTGCCCAATGATGCAATAGGGGGAGTGAAACAGATATGGCTAAATCTATACAACGCAAAAACAATGCTGAGCGTGCGGATAGCATACCAAATCAGCTATCAATTCTGCCCTTACGTAACACCATAGCGTTTCCTTTCTCAGTATTGCCGCTGACGGTTGGTATTCCGCGGTCAGTGAAACTGGTGGAGGAGGCGTTAGAAGGGGATCGGCTGATTGGCCTTCTCGCCATGAAGGATCCCTCAATTGAGGAACCTCAGCCAGGCCAGATTTATGAGATTGGGACGGTAGCCAAGGTCCACCAGGTGCACCGAATGCCCGACAGTGGCTTGCAGGTGATTGTTGAGGGTATAGAGCGGTTCCGAGTCAAGCACTGGGTGGGCACTGAGCCCTACCTGAGGGCGGAGGTTAAGCTTGCGTCCGATGTGATTGAGCAAGGCCTTGAACTTGATGCTCTCCAACGCAGTCTGCATGATCTGGCCCAGGAAGTTATTGCCCTTTCACCCAGTTTGCCAGATGAGGCGGGCAAATTGCTCAATCAGGTGCAAGATCCTCGCTACCTGACCTACCTGGTAGCAGCGAACGTACGTCTGCAAATTGCAGACGGCCAGAAGATCCTGGAAATGGATCATCTCAAAGATAAATTGCGCGCCCTGATCTCACACCTGACACACGAGAAGGAAGTTCTGACACTGGGCCAAAAGATTCAGACGGAAGCGCGCGAAGAGATGGACAAAGCGCAGCGGGAATACTACCTACGCCAGCAACTCAAGGCAATTCAAAAGGAACTAGGTGAAAGGGACGAAAGCCAGTCGGCGTTTACTGAGTATGCCGATAGAATCGAAAAGGCAGATTTGCCTGAAGAGGCCAAGAAAGAGGCCGAGCGCGAGTTGAAGCGACTTGAGGGGATGTCCCCACAGGCTGCTGAATACTCGGTTATTAACACATATCTTGACTGGCTGCTTGGGCTGCCCTGGAATGTGTCAAGTGAAGACCAATTGGATATAAGCAATGCCCGTGCTGTGTTGGATGAGGATCATTATAACTTACAGGAGGTCAAGGATCGCATCATCGAATACCTGGGGGTGCGCAAACTGGTCAGGGAGCGGGGGATAGAGGTGCAGCCAGGTGAGAAGGCTACTGCAAGCGAGGCGATGGGCGCCATTCTCTGTTTCACGGGCCCTCCTGGCGTAGGCAAGACCAGTTTAGGACAGAGGATTGCCCGTGCACTGGGGCGCAAGTTCACCCGTATGAGCCTAGGTGGGATGCGCGATGAAGCGGAAATCCGCGGTCACCGCCGTACTTACATTGGCGCTATGCCTGGCCGGATAATCCAGGCAATTAAGCGGGCAGGCACTCGGAATCCGGTTTTTATGCTGGATGAGGTGGATAAGATCGGCAATGACTGGCGGGGTGATCCAAGCAGCGCATTGTTGGAGGTCCTTGATCCGGCACAGAACCATACCTTTCGTGATCACTATCTGGATGTGGACTTTGACCTGAGTGATATCATTTTTATCACCACGGCTAACCAGTTAGAGACGATTCCACCGCCACTGCGGGACCGTATGGAGATCATTCAACTTGATGGCTATACGGAGTACGAAAAAATCCATATTGCTCAAAGTTTCCTAGTTCCACGCCAGGTAAAGGCGAATGGCCTTCATGAAGAGGAGGTTACCTTTACCGAAGAGGCATTGAACAAGATCGTGCAGGATTACACGCGGGAAGCAGGTGTGCGGAACCTGGAGCGCCAGATCGGCGCGATTTGTCGCAAGAGTGCAGTAAGGATCGCGGCCAAGGAATTAAGCCATGTTGAAATAACCCCGCAAATAGTACGCGAATATCTGAAGAAGGAGAAGTTTGAGTCCGAGTCGTCAGAGTCCATAGAGATCCCAGGAATTGCCACTGGCCTTTCAGTAACAGCAGTGGGCGGCGATATTCTTTTTATTGAGGCCACACGCATGAAGGGCAAAGGGGAGCTGATGCTCACTGGCCAACTGGGTGATGTAATGCGAGAAAGTGCGCAAATTGCCCATAGTTACGTGCGCTCCAAGGCCAACCAGTTGGGTATTGACCCAAGGCTGTTTGAAAAAGTGGATGTTCACGTGCACGTGCCGGCTGGGGCTATTCCCAAAGATGGGCCCTCTGCGGGTGTAACGATATTAATGGCAATGGCCAGCCTGTTTAGCGGTCGGCCGGTGCGAAGTGACGTTGGTATGACCGGGGAAGTGACCTTGCGAGGCCGTATGCTGCCGGTGGGTGGTATTAAGATGAAGGTGCTTGCTGCGCACCGTGCCGGACTTAAAACGGTTATCTTGCCCAAACGTAATGAGCGTGACCTGGATGAATTGCCTGATGACGTGCGCAACACGATGAAGTTTATTCCGGTTGAGGGGATAGATGAAGTGCTTGAAGTTGCATTGATGCCTGCAAAGACCGAGACTGAAATCCATGAGGTAATGCACCACCAGCGGTTGCTGCGCCAACCCAAGCTGAGCCTGAATTAGGCCTTTTCGGGAACACTCATGAACACTGCAGCGGACTGTTTCTCTGCCGTTTGGTCTATATAGAGGAGGGCAATGGCCCTCTCTTTCATTACTAGTGGACTGGGGGAAATACGAACAATAGAGAAATAGGATCTACTTTTTGTCCTAAACTGACACATCTTGGCACAATTTGAGGGATTCATTTCGAATCCCTCTTTTGTGATCTATCTAAGCATTGGACTCAATCCGTCTGGGTGTTTCGATCCTGTGCTTGGAATTATCCTCTTTGCGCTAAATTTTCGTTTACTTCAGAGTAGAAATCAGGGATAGTATGCTAAAAGTCTTCCCTGAAAAACGCAAAGGTGATTGCGGTAATAAAAAAAGCCTCGCATGGTGCAAGGCCTCAATATTGACTTTGGTGGTCGGGACGGCGAGATTTGAACTCGCGACCCCCTGAACCCCATTCAGGTGCGCTTCCAGACTGCGCCACGTCCCGATTCCATGTCTCATTCAGGATTTTCTTTATAGGGTTTTTGTAGCACCCATACGCTGTGGTGTCAAGAGAGTTTTCTGCTTAAGGCGGGTGGAACTCATGAGCCGAGTTGATTGCAAGAGCAACCGGAACATACGGATAATCTCCACCTATGTGGAAGATCTGTTAGGCGATACAGTCAGTCTTTTTTCCGATATCCCATTCCCAGAAGATTCGTACCGATGTGCCAAAGACTACCTCACTGATGAGGATGAATGGACTACCTATGAGACCTTTCAAAATATCTTTCGCAAAGCAAAAGATCTTGTCGGCGACCCTGATTTTTATTTCAACTGCGGCGCCTCTGCTGGCAGATTACAGTCCTGGGGAAGATTGAGTTATTTTAGTCAGATTTTTGCCGGGCCAAATGACGGGATCAGGCGACTTCCCTTCTTTAACAAGAATTTTAATGATATCAAGGACATTGAAATCATCAAGCCCCCAGCCTATGATAAGAAACTGAGAAAAATACATGCGATCATAAGCGTTAAATTCCATGAAGATCAAGACCCCAACAGGAATTTCATAGATGATCCCTATCTGAGAGGGATTATATCTTCCATACCTACTATATGGGGTCTCCCTCCAGCAGTTGTCAAGCAATCCCTGAACGAATATGATCCGGAGATCTTGTTGAACGAAGAAGAGGAATTCTCCGCCTGCAAGCTCGATGCCAGGATCGAAAACAGGCAGCTAACAATCTATTGTCCAACTGAAAACAGAAGAAAGGTTATTGGAAAGGAGGTTTTGCTCGAGCCTGATATAATTGGGGGGAGGAAGATCTTTTTAGGCAGATTTTCTGAGTTGGGAGGTGAACAAGAGGTCAGAGACAAAAAGAGATGTGTCGGGGTTTTTATCACCGAATCATTAAAGATAGATAGCAGGTCTATTGTTACGAAGGGAGAGATATTTAAGGCCCCTTACTTTGTTTTGGAAATCACCTACGATAGGTCTCGTTTTTGGAATAGATTGTTCCAAATTCTTTACAGAAGAGGAAAAAAGGGAGAAACAGTCCATGGCATGATAGAGACCATTAATCTTCTGAGAGAGGCAATTGCTGCCAAAAATGAGGCTTACAAGGACGTAGAAAAGGCAAATCTCGAATTGAGAGAAGCCAAAGAGGAGATAGACAAATATGCAAAAAATCTTGAAGATATGGTGGGGGAGAGAACCGCCGAGTTGAAAAAGACTCAGGAAGAACTCCTGGCACTCAATGAAAATCTCACAAAAAAAGTCAACGAACAGGTTGAAGAACTAAGCAGATACAACAAATTGCGGAGGTACCTTTCTCCCAAGATCACAGAGAGGATTCTCTTAGATGGGAACGATTTAAATGATATGTCCCACAGGAAACTGATGACTGTTTTATTCTCAGATATTAGGGATTTTTCCGATTTGACTGATTCCCTTGAGCCAGAGGAAATTTTTGTTCTACTCAATAATTATTTATCAGAGATGGCAAAGCTCATCCACCAACATGAAGGAACCTTAGACAAGATTATTGGGGACGGGATCATGGTATTTTTTGGCGACCCTGTTCCAATGCCTGACCATGCACATAGGGCAGTTCTCTTGGCTATTGATATGCAAAAGAAGATAAGTCAATTAAAGGATGAGTGGTTAGGTTACGGCCACAGTCTGAATATTGGTATTGGGATAAACACGGGCTATATGACAGTGGGCAGTATTGGCTCGGAATTCCATAGGGATTATACGGTAGTTGGCAATCAGGTGAACATTGCGGCTCGATTGGAGTCCATGGCAAAACCAGGTGAGATCCTTATAAGTCGGCGAACATACAGCAAGGCAAAGAGTGCAGCTCCTGTTGAAGAGGCAGGCAGATTTCAACTGAAAGGTATCCATTCCCCGGTTGCAGTATATCGGGTGTTGTACAAGTAGTCTTGAAGTTGTGAGAATACCCGCTTTTCTGTGAACACCTGAGCCATTTATTTGCACACATCAAAAAACGAGTTGGCTTTTAGGGAAAGCTCCAGCGCTGTTCGAATGCCTTCATGGATATTGCAGCTTCACTCCAGAGTATCCGCTGGAGCTCTTCGACACACGGTTTCACCGTTTTGTACAGTTCTCTTTGCTTTGCCTTATCCCAAGTTCCACTAAATGATTCACAGCTTCTCAGACAGGCATCCTTGGAGGTCGAATCAGCGCTAAGTTCTTTCTCGGCGATGACTCGCCGATATTCTTCACAGAGCTTCAAGACATCGCCCGATATTTTAGCTTGCCAAAGGTGCTTTGCCTCTTGATAGAAGTCAAAAATGAGTGCCAAATTTTTTGATTGATCAAGATATGGTCTCAGCTTATCCAGTTCTTGTCTCGCATCTCCTACCGCTTTGGTGTAATTTCTATAGGTAGACCCACTGAGCATCATAGCATCAATTTTTTTTAATGCGTTGTATGCAGCAAGAGACTCTGCCTTAATGAGCTTGTTCATCTCTTCTTGTTCTTGTAAAGCCCTAATTCTCTCTGCCTCTTGCTCTTTTTGAGTTCTCAGCTTTGCTGCCCGTTCTTCTTTGGCTCTTATTCTGTCTGCTTCCCGCTCCCGCTCAATTTTCAGCTTTTCTGTTCGCTCCCGCTGAGCGGCTTCACGCCTCTTGTGTGACCTGAGTTCGCTCAAAGTCCCAATGCCAACTACCACAACAAGTAAAATCGCCAATGTGGCGTAAAGGAATACGTTTTGTTTCTGTCTGATCTGCTGATCCCAATATCTTCCGTTACAGGTCGGGCAATTCCAAGGCAAAACACCAAAGAGATGCGAATCGAAGCTTTCACCACATTTTGAACACGTTTTTTGAGAAATGCTTTCTGCCACCCCATGGACCTCTTTGGGTGGCCCTGTCTCGGCTTCTTCCTTTTCTTCCTTTTGAGCCAGATACGCCTGGTACTTTATGTATATGGTGCCGCACTTGGGGCACTCATCCGGTCCGCAAATCTCGTCATCCTTGGGTTGACGCATATAACCGCATTTAGGGCATTGCCTCATTATCGCTCCTAACCAAAGAAGTCACACCTCTCTTAGAGAAAACTCAGGGCCATGTCATAGGCCTGCCCTGGCGCGAGGGGATTGGAATATGCAACTGTTTTTACTCCTTATGCATGTATCTCTTTCTATAACCGCAACCCAGCATACCAGGCCTGGGCCAGGGGCATAACCAAAAAAAAAGACACCCATACCCTTGACTTTGACGTTACCCTGGAAAAAACTGAATCTAGTGGTTAACCCCCCTGACATCAGTTCCGGTCGAGGCCTTATTATGGTTTTGTGAAAAAAGCTACAGCAAAACCTTGTTTTAGTCAAGTATCTAAAAAGGTTACGGCTTCTTGGGGTTGTAGTAACAGGGAAAATTTTAAAAGAGGAGTATCTATCAGGGTATTTCTTGGTTTAGGATCATCTCTGCGCACTTAGTGCTTTAATCTTATCCCCAGAAGTAGTATTAGTTATTCCGGCCTTCGGTAGTGAACAGAAAGGCAATCACAAAGAATGCATTGGGTGGAAATTTCTATCGGTAGTCCTGTGCTGGGATTGATTTAGTCAGGTTGTAGGCAAAAAATCTTATGGATGATCATGCTACAAAGAGGGACTGGGCATATTGTCGAGAGATGCTGCAGAAGGTGTCAAGGACATTTGCCCTGAATATAATGCAACTTCATGGAGATATATTTAAGGCGGTGCTCCTCGGATACCTGTTATTCCGCATAGCCGACACCTTTGAAGATAACCTGTATCAGGGGGAGGAAAAAAAGATAGCAGATCTAGAAGATTTTTCAGAGATCTTCAAGGGAAATAAGGATCTGCACCAAAGACTGCGCCTCTATGAATCTCTGAAATTCAGATGGGATGAAAACTCCTTTGAGAAAGACCTTATAGAGAACGGTTCCGCAGTGTTACGCTGCTACTTTGATATATCAGAAACGTACCGGAGAATAATTGACCCCTTACTGGTCAAGACCTCAGAGGGGATGGCAAAATTCCAAAGGCGCAAGCTCGAGAGTAAGAGCGCTGTTTTTCAACTCGCCGATATCAAAGAGTTGGAGGATTACTGTTATTACGTGGCGGGTGTTGTGGGAGTGATGCTCACCAAGGTTTTTTGTGAGAAGCAGAGCATAAGAGAAAAAAGGTCTGAACTTGAGAGGTTCGAGGTTCATTTTGGCCTTGCCTTGCAACTGATAAATATCATCAAGGATTATGAGAAAGATGTAGCAAGAGGTTGGTTCTATATCCCTGTTACGGTAACGAAAAACTATAACATTGAACTTGATAAGATCGCTACCTTATCTGTGGACCAGAGGCAGGGAATCGTACAGGAATTGATTCCCTGTGTAGTTAGGTACCTTGACTCAACCTTGAAATATATCCGATTGTTACCGCTTCATGAGACATCCATCAGAAGGTTTTGTGTCCTACCGTTGGTTATTGGGTATAGAACATTAGCAAAGGTTGTGCAGGGGGAAGGAAACAAGATATCTCGGGAAGAGGTTGCCTCGATAGTGAACAAGACGGCTCTCTATGCTCAATCAAATCGAGCCTTGGAGAAAGATTACCTGGAGATAAGAGAACGCTATTTTATTGCAGGCGGCGGCACCCTGTAACCCGACTATCTTGCTTTGCCAGAGAGGTCCATATCGAGCTGGAAAAATTCCCCCGGTTTTGCTTGATCTGGTTTTGGAGAATACAGGGTGGGCTCTGTGCCTTTCTTGAATGCCTGAAAGCAGGTTTTTTCTGAAAAAGGGCTGGCCAAGAGGCCAGTTTTGGCATCTATTTTGGTGATAACGACCCCTTCAGGGTGCTCAAAGGGGACGATCGGTTTTCCTTTCAGGATCTCCCGCATGAAGTAAAGAAAAATAGGGCTTGCAGCCCGAGAGCCAGTTTCTCCTTTTCCCATGGGTCTTCTGTCATCATAGCCGACCCACACACCGGTAACCACCGAGGGCGTAAACCCGAGAAACCACGCATCTCTCAGGTCGTCAGTGGTCCCGGTCTTACCTGCAACTGGCCTCTTGAGTGCCTTAATTCTCCAACCGGTACCTTCCTGAACCACTGCCTGCAGGAGATCAGTCATTACCGCTGCGGTTTCTGGTGTGAGAGATTCAGTAAATGAAGGGTAGTTTTCCTCGAGAATCTTTCCATTTCTATCGACTACCTTAGTAATAAAGATCGGCTTTACAAGCTTGCCGTTATTTGCAAACACCGAGTATGCCCTTGTTAGTTCAAGCAGGGATGTTCCTGATGAACCTAAGGCCAAGGAGAGATCAGCATTGAGGGGTGATTCGATCCCCATCTGTTTTGCATAATTTACTGCATTACTGACCCCTGTCTTTTCCAGAATCTTTATGGTAATGATATTCCGTGATTTTATCAGACCGGTTCTCAACAGGGTAGGACCGAAAAATCGTTCTTTGTAATTTCTTGGTTTCCAGAGTCTCTCCTCTTCCTCCTCGCCAATGGGGGAGATAAAGGGTGCATCAATAATGATGGAAGAAGGGGTGAAGCCATGATCAAGGGCTGTGGCATAAATAATAGGTTTAAAGGCCGAGCCCGGTTGTCTGCGTGCTTGCGTTGCCCGATTAAACTGGCTCTTGGAAAAATCCACTCCGCCGACCATTGCCTTCACCTGTCCGGTCTTGGTATCCAAGCAGATCAATGCAGCATCTGCCTGTGGGGTTTGTTCAAGTGAGAGAATCCAGCGAGGAGAACCTTCCAGGTCCTTTATAATTTTCACCAGAATAATGTCTCCAGGGGCGAGCACTTCGGCTGGATCTTCTAATTTGGTCTCAAAGTAAGCCTTTTCTACGTCAGCCATTCTTGCCCATTCCATGTCTGAAAGAGGGAGCAGTCCGAGTTGATCCCCGATCCTTACGAGCGTTTCTTTCTTTTTGCTGTCAACCTTTACGACCATTGCCTCGGTAATTGTCCCTATTTCAAGGGAGTTGTTCTTCAGGTGTTCACGCATTTGCTGGGTGAACAGGTTTTCATCCCCAGGAGTAACCCTTCCTATTGGTCCTCTGAATCCCTCTCTCTTGTCAAACTCGAGTATTCCCCTCATAACAGCATCTTTTGCTTCCGCCTGCATTTTTAGATTGACTGTGGTGTAGATCTTGAGCCCACCGTTATAGAGGAGATGGCGCCCGTATTTTCGTTCAATGATTCGGCGGATGTGCTCTATGAAATGAGCTGCCTTTTCGAGAGCCTCATCTTTGTCTGGCTGTATGTGTAACGGTGTTGCTAATGCCTCCTCATATTCCTTCTCACTGATAAAGCCTTCGGCCTTCATCCTTTCTAACACGTATTTTTGTCTGGTTTTTGCCCGATTAAAATGTTTGATCGGCGAATCTTTACTTGGAGCCTGAGCGAGGCCGGCCAGGACGGCAGATTCGGCAATACTCAGTTCACTGGCCTTTTTGCCGAAATAGGTCTGACTGGCTGCCTCCACACCGTACTGGCCATGGCCGAGGTATATCTGATTCAGGTAAAGGTACAGAATCTCCTCCTTAGAGAATTCCCTCTCGATCTGAAGGGAGAGGAGTGCCTCCCTCACCTTCCTTTTGTATGTCCTTGCAGGGTTTTTCAGAAGCAGTGATTTGGTAACCTGCTGTGTGATCGTGCTTCCTCCCTGTTCTATCTTGCCTGCCTTGATATTTTTCAAGAACGCCCTCAGGATACCAAAAAAGTCTATACCCTTGTGCTGAAAGAATCGGGCATCTTCCGCTGCAATGAAGGCCTTGATGGTATGATAGGAAATCTCCTCCAAAGGGACTAGGATCCTCCTTTCCTCGGAGAATTGAGTAATGATCTGGCCTTTGTCATCAAAGATTTCTGTGATGATTGGGGGATTATAGTCCTTAAGGGAGCCTATGTAGGGAAGGTTACTCGACCACAGGTACCATACTGCAATCCCTATCGAGGTCATTACAAAAAAGACAAGAATGAACCCAGCAAGGCCTATTTTAACAAACGTTCTCATACCATTAACTTCCTATCGAGGGATCTATATTGTATTGCCTCGGCTACATGCGTCTGCTCGATATCCTGGGCTCCGGCAAGATCTGCTATGGTTCTGGAAATCTTAAGAATCCGTGAAAGAGCGCGAGCGCTGAGCCCAAATTTTTCCATAGCTGTCTCCAGGAGAGCAGTGGAATTTTCATCTATTGGACAGAATTTCTTTATCTGCCTGCTATTCATCATGGCGTTGCTATGGATTTTTGTCTTGTGGAATCTTTTCTCCTGGATCTTTTTGGCAGCCTGTACCCTTTGGTAAATAGTGAAAGAAGATTCGCCCTGACTAATCCCGGTTAGATCTTTGAAGGGTACAGATGGCACATCTATATGGATATCGATCCGGTCCATGAGGGGCCCTGATATCTTTGCCCTGTACCTCCGTATTTCCCTATGAGAGCACGTGCACTCGTGCTTTGTATCACCAAAGAAGCCGCAAGGGCACGGATTCATCGCCCCAACCAAAACAAAATTGGCTGGATAGGTTACGGTGGAGTTGGCTCGGGATATGGTGACTATGCCAGTTTCCATTGGCTGCCTCAGCACCTCGAGAACATTTTTTTTAAACTCCGGCATTTCATCCAAGAAAAGCACACCATTATGGGCCAAGCTGACCTCTCCCGGTTTTGGTATTACCCCACCTCCTATGAGACCTGCGTCGGATATGGTATGGTGAGGAGCTCTGAACGGCCTGCGCGTCAGTAGACCTTGGCCTCTCGGCATCAGACCCATGACACTGTACACCTTGGACGTTTCCAGGGCTTCGTTGAAGGCAAGACTCGGCAGGATAGTGGAAAGCCGTTGGGCAAGCATGGTTTTTCCTGCGCCTGGTGGACCAATCATCAAGAGATTATGGCCACCTGCCGCAGCAATCTCCACAGCCCTTTTCACGTTTTCCTGACCACAAACATCGGCAAAGTCCAGATCAGAACTCAATGTATCCCCCAAGCGGTTTCTGTCTACGGTCAAGGGGGTTATCGATTCCATATCATTCAATGACTCAACTAACTGAGAAAGCGTGTTCGTTGGATAAACAGCTATCCCATCAACCACAGCTGCTTCCGCAGCATTTGTTGAAGGAACATAAATTCCTTTCAGATTGAATTCCTTTGCCATTATGGCCATTGAGAGAGCGCCTCTAATCGGCCTCACACTCCCATCTAATGATAACTCGCCCATAATGAGGCAGTCTTTCAATGCTAGAGGCGGAATAAGGCCCGTTGCCGTTAAAATCCCGACAGCTATAGGAAGATCAAAGGCACTGCCCTCCTTTTTGACATCAGCGGGAGCGAGGTTAACGGTGATACGATCTGCAGGGAAGTCATAGCCAGAATTCTTGAGTGCTGCCTTTACCCGTTCCTTGCTTTCCCTGACCGCTCCTTCTGCCAGACCCACGGTGGAAAAAGATGGTAAACCCCTCGAGATATCTACCTCTACTTCTACGGTATAGGCATCGATACCTATGACCGAACTGCTATATACGGTGGCGAGCATAGTCTAAAATAGGTATTGCGATAATGCTGTATGATAGTTAAAGTTACTAAATAACAATACCATAAAATAGAATTTTTATAAACAACGAATGGACTGATTGCACGGTAACCTCAAAGTCCAGGGTATGGGTGTCTTTTTTTTGGTTATGCCCCTGGCCCAGACCTGGTATGCTAGGTTGCGGTTATAAAAAGCAATCCATGCATAAGCAGTAAACACG
>JAFDDT010000287.1 GCA_019310725.1 Deltaproteobacteria bacterium
GGCGATATCTGTCTCTCTGAAGCAGATCGACATGACAGCTTTCAGCACCTGGCTTATACTAAGCTCAGCATGTGCTCTATGCCTTGCCATTCTATTTCCCGTAGGGAAAAATCTCTTAACCAGGAACAATCGCCGTGGAAAACCTAGGCCCCAGGTGTAGGAGAAGCTAAGATAGAAAGATTGAGGAGGGTGAAAAAAAGATAAGCATCAGCTAGTTTATAATCTTACGACGACACTTTGTCATTCCTTCTCTTCGATCGAGGACAGGTCTGAGGAGCGAAGCGACGAAGAATCTAGATTTAATGCTTAGGAATTTCTTTTTGGACGCTGATGAACGCGGATTACCAAGATTTCAAATAAAACAACTAATAGAATAACTATCTGCCGGTATCGGCGAAAATCTGCGGCCTAATTTAATAGTTCTAGTATCTGCCCGCAAATCTCAGATTCTTCGCTCTCCCGCCTATCTGGGCGGGATCACTCAGAATGACTTCTCACCCAAAGTGTTGTCGTAACGATAAGCTACTCCTGATAAGGTTCCGCCGGGCCTAGAAGTAATAGCTCATTTCAGGAGCGTTTGGCTTCTTTGGCCGCTCAGCCTTCATGCATATAAGGGATGCTCAGCCCAAAGGAAATACTCATTGCATAGAAGTAAGGAGGGAATCCAGCGAGGGATGAAGACCTCCCAGCCTATGCTATGGCTGCTATCAACTCGCTAAGGAGAAACAGGCATGGATGAGCTTGAGATAGAAAAAGGTTATGCCAATTTTCACCGGAAGCTCAACCGGATTCTCCGTCAAAAGGAGGTAAAAGCCTTCAAGGCTCATGTGGCAGCCCATCCAATGCAAGCAGGCAGACTGTCCCATTGCCTCGGTCTCAGTGACAAATTGGCAGAGGTAGAGATGTATAAGGCAATAGTGGTTCGCTCTGCGCTCCGGGATCTTCATCCTGAGGCTGTGGACTTGCTTAAGAAAAAAGGTATCGACTTTCCCGCCACACAATTGAGGAACAGAGGAAGGGGCCGGAGAAACACTTTCAGGAGGAAAAAAGGAGGGTAGCCTTGATCAACTTCCTGGTCCGCTTGTTTGCGTAAGCTCATGAACAAAGAATTCCTTAATGATCCCTCCAGCTTTTAGCTTTTTCCCGAGGCGTAGCGCCTCAGCCCTGTCTTGGTGCCTCCCGATGTAGACCCTGTACCATTTACCCTTCCCCGGGATAGTGGCCCTTTTGCACCAGACATTGTCTAGTCCTGCCTTGATCAAGAGCTCGACCCGTTTTCGCGCATTGGCAGAATTTTGAAATGATCCAATGTGAAGACTATAGTAAGTCCTTTTCAGGCTTGCAGTGGTGTCGCCAGGGATAGCTTCTTTAACCGAGTCACCTCTAGTTTTGCTTTTCAGGCTCACGGGGGCGGGACCAACAGATTCGGCAACAGTGCCAGGGCTTCCTGGTGGCTTCGTTTCACTGTCACCCTTGAGCGAAGAGGAAGCTGACGGCGTTTCCCGAACCGCTTCAATCTTTACGGAGGCTCGATTAACAATGTGTTCTCCTTCTGAAATATGCTCATTGGCCCTGTCTGCTTTCATGGGTTCCGAATGATACCCGAGCTTTGTTGCACGATAAACCAATTTTTTGAAGTCAGGAGAGCTCATCCACAGGCTGAAAAAAAGAACCCCGCAAAAGAATACGAGAATAATGGATCTTAATGAAATCCGACCTAATCTCATTGGAAAACTCACCGGATATAACGTCTTTTCACTGGACCGATAGTACGAGATGTGACAAAAACCCGATGTCTACAAAGGAATCTTAGCTGAAGAAAGCTCGTCCGTCAAAAGAAAAAAATATTCCAGGCATGGAGGCAAGTGATTTTGTGCCCCTTAGGCCGGGCGCCCTTTAAGGCAGCGCCTTTCCCTCTGCTGGTTCCGCCATTTCTGAAAGATTACTCCGTACTCTGCCTCTCACGAGTGATGCAAAAATGCCTCCAAAACAGAGCAAAGAGAACACAATAAATGCTGCCCTCATGCTCTTTAAAAACATCGGATAGTATTCTGTGGTGATCTGAACCCTCCCAATAAATAGAGCAAATATCATGGTAGCAACTCCCATGCTGATCATCATCCCAAGCAAGCGCATCGTTCCCACTGATCCAGATGCCACACCGTAAAACCTCTTTTCAACAGAACCCATAATGGCGTTGGTGTTGGGAGACGCGAAAAGGGCAAAGCCAAAACCCAGCAGAATCAACCTGGCAACAAGGAATTCCAGGGTTGAATTCCCATTCAAAAAAATGAATAAGACCAGCCCAAAGGTTGTCAGGCCCATCCCTATCGATGCAATGATCCGTGGTTCAACCCTGTCTGAGAGTCTGCCAGCAAAAGGTGAGAAAATAGCCTGAATAACAGGTTGTGAAATCAAAACGAGGCCTGCACTTTGAGGGCTCATCCCTTTTATGTGCTGCAGGTAAAGACTCAAGAGGAACGCCACCGCAAATGTTGCACTATAACTAATGAGTGCTGCTAGATTAGAGAGGGCAAAAACTCTATTTGTTTTGAAGAGATCTAGGTCAAAAACAGGGTTCTCTACCCTGGTTTCCCATGTAACAAATGCTACGATACTGAGGAACCCACACACAATGAACCACAAACTCCTTAACCCTGGAAGCAGAGAGATGCCATACATGATTGCCACTATTCCCAGGCCATATATTAAGGAACCCGGAAGATCAAACTTCTCACCCCTTGCCTCAGCCCATTCTCCCTTCAATTTCCAGAGGACAAGGGCAATACTTATCAGTCCCAGTGGTACGGTTACCAGAAAAATGCTTCTCCAGGTAAAATGCTGGGTTAGGAATCCGCCCAAAAATGGGCCAAATGAAAGCCCAATATAGACTGCGGCCACATTTGTACCAAGAACCTTCCCCCTTTCCTGAGGAGGAAAAACAGAGGTGAGGATTGCTATTCCCGTAGCAAAGACCATTGAGCTTCCAACGCCTTGAAGAATCCGAAACAGAATCAGCATGGGAGCAGATATTGAAATGGCCGAAAGGAAAGACGAAATAGTGAAAATCACCATACCGTAGGTGAAAATCCTCTTTCTTCCATGTATATCCGCCAGCCTTCCAAAGGGAACAAGAGATATTGCCGCAGCTAAGAGATAAGAGGTAGCAATCCAGATTAACACAATAGCGTCAATTCCAAACTCCCTCTCAATAGAGGGGAGCGCAATTTGGACAGCAGAGCCCATAAAGGGTGTAATAAAGGCGCTTAATGTGGCAACCACCAATGCGGAGCGTTTACCTTGCGCACTATCCATCAACGATCTCTTTCCATAATTTGATTGTTGTTGATCAAAAATTCTCCCAAAGCTGGCTATAACGTCATATCTTCACAGGCCGTGCCATGAAGACATATTAGCCTTCACGACTATCCTGTCAAGGTCTAACGGGCTGTTGCCCAA
>JAFDDT010000288.1 GCA_019310725.1 Deltaproteobacteria bacterium
GGGTATTTTTTTGATACCCGCTCAATTTCCTCGAGGAATGCATCGGGCCCGTGGGTCATTATTGATGGAAATTCTTTTTTATATCTCAATACTCTCCTGAAGGGGGGAATTCCACAGGAGAGCGCAATCCTATCATGGTCATTGATGAATACGACCCTGAATCCTCTCGAAGAGGCAATCTGTACCAGTTCCTCAATGGAATGGACTCCGTTACTGAATGTGGAGCGCAGGTCAATTAGACCTGGCACTGCTTCATAGTGACTCTCTTGATTCGACTGGGCCTTGGACGGATGCGTGGTTATGGATAGGATAAGTGCAAATGCCAGGAGCCCGTTGATTCTATTCCTTTTGGATGCAGATAACAATATGGAGCTTATCGTACTCATTTTGATGATTCAGCGATATGAATTCCCCTTTTGGAGCAAGAAGTGACACTTTGATAAATAGGTGATTGAGCAGAGCTTAGGACTAGGATATGATAGCAATATGCAGTACCCAATCCCCCATCTGACACGGACAAGTCCATCATGCAAGTCACAATAATCAAGATAGGAATAAAATCTGTTTGCCTTGATTTACCACGGTTCTCGGCAAAAAGACTGGAAATAGAGTTGGTTGGGCAAATCGGGGCTTAGGATCATTAGATTTTAGGTTCATGTTCGTTTGTTGTTAGCTACTAGCCTATTCCCCGGGAAGGAGCTTAATCAGAACGGCCATCTTTAAATATTCCATATCGATGGGCTTGGTTATATATTCATAAGCACCCGCCTCAAAGGCTCTTTTTCCCTCATCGTCATCCCAGACTGCCGTGACCATAGCCACCGGAATATCGGGCTTGAGTGATTTGATCCTTTTTAAGGTGTCAATGCCATCCATTTGGGGCATCATAATATCCAAGAGCACCAAGCCCGGCTTTTCCAGCCTAATCGCTTCCAGGGCATCCTCTCCGCACGAGGCCGTGATTACCCGGTAACCTTCCTGAGTCAATTTGATCGCCAACAACTTCAAACTCTTAGGGTCATCATCGACTACCAAAACCGCTTTCTTGATTCTTTCTTGATTCATACTTTTCCTCTTACTATGAATTGCCATAAAAAGCTTGCCAAATAAGTTAAGGCTATACGGGTTTAAGAATTGTCACCATTTTTTCTAACGCGATCCATGATCACCTAATGCAACCAGGTACTCGTATCACCCCAACCGGGAGACGCCTATCTCTCTTACATACCCACAATCCTGATCTCTGTATTTCTCCTTTATCGACACTATCTCATCTTCGACAGCGAAGAATGCTCCCGCTACTTCAGGGTCAAAATGTCCACCCTGGCCCTCCTTAATAATCTCGTGGGCCCTGTCGAGCTCGAAGGGCTCCCTGTACGGCCGCTTGGAGGTGAGCGCATCGAATACATCGGCGATGGCGGTTATACGCCCGGCAAGAGGGATCTGTAAGCCCTTGAGGCCTCTTGGGTATCCGCTCCCATCCCATCGTTCATGATGGGTGAGTACAATGGCCTCGGCTAACTTGATAAATCCCGAGTCAGACCTCTGTAAGATTCGCCCCCCGATGGTGGTATGTTCCTTCATGATCTCCCACTCATCAGGGTCCAGCTTCCCGGGCTTGAGCAGGATGTTATCCGGGACCCCGATCTTCCCCACATCGTGCATGGGGGCAGCGTAGAGGATGGCCTCTACTGTTCTTTCGTTTAGACCCATCCTGCGCGCGACGGCAGCCGAGTAGTTGCTCATCCGCAAGATGTGGGCGCCGGTATCCTCATCCCTATATTCAGCTGCTCGAGAGAGACGGTAAATGGTGTCCAGGGAACCCATTTTAATCGTTTCATATGCTCGTCTCAGTTCCTTGGTTCTTCTTGCAACCTCTGCCTCTAGTTCCTTCTGATAATTGCGCAGGTGGTCGTTGTAGGCCTTTACTTTGAGAAGAGACTGGACCCTGGCCCGCAGTTCCGTCTTCTCAACGGGTTTGGTTAAAAAGTCATCAGCCGCCGCTTCAAGGGCCTTGACCCAGTCCTGCACCTCCTTGAGGGCTGTTACCATTACGATGGGAACGATCTCGGTGTCCTCGTCTTCCTTCAGGCGCCGGCAGACCTCAAAGCCGTCCAGCTTGGGCATCATGATGTCGAGCAGGATCAGATCTGGTGCAACCGCTTGCGCCTTCTGAAGGGCCTCCTCTCCCCCCTTTGCCACAATCACCTCATAGCCTCGGAGGCCTCGATCCTCGTCATCGGCGACTAGAATCGTTGCTTTCTCCTTCATATCTGCTCGTGGCCATCTCGTGGATTGTTCGCCACCGCCTTCAGAGCCCTTCTTTGATCGGTAGCCGTGATCACCTGACACTATTAGTTCAGCTGATTTGGCAATCTTACGGTGCGTTCTAGGGCCTTTTCTGATGCTAGTCATATTCAGAAACGGCATGCTGAGTATACCGGGACTCGTTGGGAGGCGCTATCACCCGAAGGCTCTCCGAGATATGCCCCCTTGTTGCGAAGTTTCTCAAGCGCTCCGTCAAGGATGGTGTAACTTCTTGCCCCTTAGCGACAACGAGCGAACCAGTCTCCGTTACCACATCCTCAGCCAAAATCATGTTCAATTGGAGTTGATCCAGGTTAACTGAAAGGATTTCATGTTCTGCTTCCGATCTTACGATTGCTGCAAGTGCCTTAACAACAGCTGGGTCGTAGCACCCTGTTCTCTGCTGCATTTCCTGAAAAGCCTCTTTGATGTTTTGGTCAGACGAAATCAGCGTATCCAGTGCAAGAGCCACGTGAAGAATTCGGGCGCCAAAAGGGATTGCTTCGCCCTTTCGATCATTCCTGGGGATGCCTTGACCATTATAGTTTTTTTCCTGGTAGGCGATAATCTCGGCGACCTCCTCCAATCTGGGGATATTAGCTATGAGGTCGTGACCAATCTGGGGATGCGCCTTGAATAAGCGGGACTCCTCGGGGGGCAGCGCCTCGTTACGATATTTTTTTTCCACAACCTCAGTCGGAATCACAACGCAGCCAACCTGCGACAGCATGGCAGCCAATTCGAACGCCCAAGAGGGTTTCAGGCCAAGTTGGGCCACCAGTTTTTGCACTATGCGTCGTATGCGCAACGCCCGACCGAACGCAGCTGGTTTGACCAGCGAAAGGACTTCTGTTAGGAGCTTTACGCTCCCACTGAGGGTCTTTTCCAGGAGCTCCCGCTCGGCCATGTGGTAAGCCTTGACCCTGAGAAGGGATTGTACCCTGGCCTTTAATTCCGTCTTATCCACCGGCTTGGATAGAAAATCATCTGCGCCGGCCTCCAAGGCCTTGACCCGCTCCTGTACCTCCTTCAGTGCTGTTACCATCACAATGGGAATAATACTGGTCTCCTCGTTCTGTTTCAGTCGGCTGGTCACCTCAAAACCGTTCAGCCTGGGCATCATGATGTCTAGCAAGATCACATCAGGCGGACTCTCTTGCACCTTTTGGAGGGCCTCCTCCCCATCACGGGCTACAATCACCTCATAGCCTAGAGGAAGCAAGAGCGCCTCCATTAAGCGCAGGCTCCGCTCTTCATCATCGGCGACCAAGATTTTTGCCTTCTCCTCCATGCAACATCACCTCTTACACCTCTTAAAAGTTATGGAAAAGGAATTCTATTTTCCTTGGGATCTCTTCAGTGTATCAGCTGTTTAGGAACTATTGTCTCGCCAGATATTCGGTGATCTTATTCAAGAATCCCCTGGTATCAATAGGTTTTGGGATATAGCCGTTAAAACCAACCGCCCTCACCTTTCCTTCATCCCCTTTCATAGCATAGGCAGTGAGGGCCACAATCGGAATGTCTCTAGTCCTCTCATCTGCCTTAAGAATTCTGGTAGCCTCGAACCCGTCCATAACCGGCAGCTGTAGGTCCATCAGGATAAGATCCGGCTTCTCAGCCTTGGCTATTTCGACCGCCTGCTTTCCATCGATTGCTTCCAAGACCATATATCCCGATACCTCAAGGAGATCCCAAATCAATTTAAGATTCCTCGGTTCATCCTCAACAATCAATATTACTTGCCCCATATGACCTCGTGCTTTAGGAGAGTTGCCCTTCTTGTAGTCTTGGTGGCAAAGGCTCTATGTCCGCAGGTTTCATGGGCACCGTGAAGCTGAATCGACTCCCTTTTCTTAGACCTTCACTCTCCACCCAGATCGTCCCCCCGTGCATCTCCACTAGGTTCTTTGTCAAGGGGAGCCCTAATCCCGTGCCGGGTGTCTTATCTGCCAGAGTACCGCTGATCTGATAAAATTCCTCGAAGATTTTGTCTTGATCCTCAGAAGTAATGCCAATACCGGTATCTCTCACGCTGACGATAAGCTCTTCTCCGTTTTGTTCAGCTTCTAGCATGATCGCACCACCATCCGGGGTAAATTTGGCAGCATTAGAGAGAAGATTGAAAATAATCTGCTTAAGCCTTCGTTCATCTGCTGTAATCTCTGAAACCCCCAAGTCTTGCGCAATATTTAGACTCAGATTGATTCCATGGTGCATACACTTTTCCTTAACCATGACGAGGCTGTTTTCAAGAAGTTTCTTTATGTTTACCTTAGACGGCTCGATCTCGATCTTACCTGCTTCTATCTTGGAAAGGTCCAGAATGTCGTTGATCAGGTAAAGAAGATGCTTTCCGCTTTCCAGTATGTCCTCGACATATTCTGCCTGTTTCTCGTTGAGTTCACCAAAGTATTTATCCTGCAGGACCTCTGAGAAACCGATAATGGAATTCAGCGGTGTCCGCAATTCGTGGGACATGCTGGCCAGAAAATTGCTCTTTGTGCGGTTGGCTACTTCTGCTGCCTCTTTCGAAATGCGCAGTTCCTTTTCCACCCGCTTACGCTCAATTATTTCTCGCTGGAGCTTTTCAACCATCTGCTCGAGCTCTTCACGGTAAGCCCGATTGGAGATCTCAAGCTTGCGACGGTGCAGTGCATTGGCCACATTGATCAGCAGCCCGCTCCGATCAAAGGGTTTAATAATATAGCCATAGCCTCCAGTTTCCAGGGCAACTTCCGCAACTAAGGGATCATTAATCCCCGTTACCATAACAACCGCGGTATCCGGACTACCAGACAAGATGTCCTTAATTAGGTTCAGCCCTGATTCCCCTGGCATGTTTATATCGCAAAGGACCAGCTCAAAGTTCTGTTCCTTCAAATGCTCACGGGCTTCCAGGGCGTTGGCCGCCTGGGTACACTCATACCCCTTCCTCTCAAGTATCTCCTCGAGGAGCTGTCGAATCGGCTCCTCATCGTCCACAATCAAGATTCGTGTCATAGGTTCAGCCCTCGCAAGTAGATTCTACCATTTCGGATCTCCACATTTTGGATTTTCGATTTTGGATTTTATTTTCTTTTCCGAGATGTTTTGATTGATGAAACAGTTATGGCCACAATTTCGTCAGCCTCCTGTAACAGATCATCGATTTCATCTTTTTGGACCAGTCTGGATTCAACCAAGAGTTCCATCCAATATATGGATTCGTCGGCTTCTTCTTCCACAATACCCATTTTTGCAATAAAATCAGCAGGCGACTTCGCTCTGCAGGCCGAACGATAATTAGCGCCAACTGAGGTGGCAGCTCGTAATAGCTGTCTGCCAAGCACATCTGCTGTTTTACCTTTCGATAGTGCTTCAACCAGTCTTATCGCTCTCAATGGAAGCTAGTTCTCGATTACCCTTATAACATATCGATTTTTCCGGTATCATCTACGACTCCAGTAATAGAGAGGGAACCATCTTTGAAAAGAGCAAAAGAATTTCCATATGATGAAATAGTTGCCATACAAACTGGTCCGGGCAGATTCGTAATGTTGTAATCAAGAAAATGGCCAACCGGAATGGTTATCTTAAGTGGATCCTTTGTTTGAGTTATCTCAGCTTTAGAAGGCAGATCATTGTGAAATATCATTATTGTCTGACCAACTTCCGGGAAGAACTTGTCATTCTGCAGGAAATACATGATCTCTGCGTCAAGAATCTGCTTTACCATGCAAGAAGCTTCAGAACTGCAAGCCCTCTGCTGTATCGTCCGATAACACTGTACTGCTGTAGCACCCAGAATACCCAAAATAGCAATCACAACCATCAGCTCAATAAGGGTAAAACCAGCATGTCGTCTCATTAAGATTCCTCGCTCGATGAACTACTGTACGCAATACCCTGTGCTGAGATGATAATAGTCATCTCCCCAGGTTCGTGACTGCCCAGCCTTAAGTAATAGCCTGCCTCGGGATGCCTTTCATAAGAATACTTATCCAGATAAAAAAGCTCATCTTTCCCTAATGAGACATATTTGGGAACCAGATCAGATAGTCTTTCAGGATACCTATTCCCTTCATAATGGGCATAGCGGTTGAGCGCCACATCAACCAGAAATAATAGAACCTTAGGTTTCTTAACAAAATCAGCCGTTCTGGTAGGTGCAGGCTGACCACCAAAGATGATTCCTCCCCACATAGCCAGGATAAGGACAGAGGAGACCACTACAAAATACTGAAAAGGTCCCCATTTTTTCTTTGCCCGTTTGCGGTGAACAGGTTCCTTCTCTAATGCTTTGTCATTTAACCCCAATTTGTCAGAGGTTAGCTTTTCAGACACAAAAACCCCCCTTCTATTTTGGATCTCAGATATCTGATCGTGGATTGAAAAAATCCAAAATCCAAAATCCCTGGCCCAGACCTGGCATGCAAGGACTGGGTTTATAGCTCCGCATATCATAGTCTTCAAGAAACGCTCCCATATTCATGCAGCATCGCGCCAGGGCGGGCTAAAATCCAAAATGTTCTCATTTCGCCTCTGACTTCTCCAACACCCGCCGAATGGTCTTGGCCATCTCTCGTGTAATAATAGGCTTTCTAAGAACCTCCCGAATGCCCAGGGTCCCGAGCTTTCGTTGTGAAGAGGTCTGGCTGTATCCG
>JAFDDT010000079.1 GCA_019310725.1 Deltaproteobacteria bacterium
TAGACGTGGCTACAAACCTCAACCACTTAGTAGGATTTATATACCCAAGAAGAACGGCAAGAAACGTCCATTATCAATCCCGACGATGTACGATCGGGCGATGCAAGCATTGTATAAATTATCGCTGGCACCGGTTGCGGAAACGACAGCCGACAGGAACTCTTACGGCTTTCGTGAAGGCCGGTCATGTGCCGACGCCATTCAGGCTGCCTTTAGCGCCCAGTCAAAACCGAATTCGGCGACATGGGTGCTGGAAGGTGATATTAAAGGTCGCTTTGATAATATCTCGCATGAATGGATGCTTCGCAATATTGGGATGGATAAAGTCGTTCTTCAAAAGTGGCTGAAAGCGCTTCCTTACCTCCCATTTATAGATTCTACAAATGGGAGTGTGTACGTTCTGTCGCCGTTTTCAGCAATCTCTAATGGAAAACAAGCCTTGCTGGGTGGGGTATTTTGGGTGGCCATCAGGGGATAGCAAAACAATAAATCAGACAGCATGATCAGGATCTTTTTTGCCTTTCATGAAGAAAGGCAAAAGATGTCATCCCTATTCGAGGGAGGTGATGGGGCTAATAGAGAGCAAAGATTAACCTCAGGATAGGCCGGGAGTGGAAAGTCAATCTCCAAAAGAAAATCCCTAAAACCCTGTTTACCGCCATGCTTCCGGCGGGTTGATCATGTCTAAAAAAGTGCATAGGATCAATATGGCCCCTTTTAAGGGCCTTCCTCATACCACCAGTTGTGCTGGTGGTAGTTGATTAACCGGGAATTTAACAAACAACATGGTTTAGTGTTTTTTGGTTTTGGGGAATCCATAGTGAGCAGGCCCGCCTGCCATGCGAGATCTGAGAATATATGTAAAGAACAGGTTATTGCGGCTTTTCAGGGCATGGTTGCAAAAACAAATCGGTGTTAGAGCACGAGCGGGCAGGGAAAATCTCTCCAGCCTGTAGGCCCTATGAGCCAGAGGCCGAATCCAGATCCTGGGGGCTGAAAAACACCTGTGAAGATGGGGAGCATCGTGACCGCTGTTTCAGAAATCTATCAATCCTCAACGGGGAGGTGAGTTTGTCAAAAGTAAAGATTTGACCCCCACTTTTTTATTCAGGTGGCCATTCCATTCGCCGTAACGCTGAGTAGATTGATCGTTCAGCAACGGCAACCATCAAGGGGATTTCCTGTAGGGTGGTGCCTTGCTGGAGCTCTCGCGCAACGATGTAGAAATTCTGCCAAGGAAACTGGTTGCGGCCTTTACAGGACTTGGCCCATAATGCCATCCAGAGCAGGCGTTCATTCCATACCTTGGACTTTTCGTTGAGTATCTTCTTGATAATCTGTTCAATGGTTTCTAGCAGCGTTTCCCGGCCGAGTAAAGGAAAGTCCACGTTTTTCTTCAAAAGATCATCCACCCGAGCATCGTCTTCAAACCATGAGTTGGCAAACTTCATTTTCTCTGGCCAGTCTCCGCTCTCCTCCAGTACCTTGATGATGGCTCCGCGAGTTAAGGATTTTGTCTCTGAGGCCTCCTCCATTAGGGCAAATTCCTTCTCAAACGCCATTGGTTGCGGATGCCAGTATTCGCCGCCTATCGTTTCAGCCACCTGCAACAGCGCAGGCGGAGGTGGATTGTCTTGCTGTATTCCCTGCCAGATGAAGTGTGAAATCAGGCGCTCAAGGTAGGTGGGATGGACTGGCTCTACCATTCCATTTTGCCTAATTCCACGGACCATGGATTTGACCTCCCCTTTGCTGATATCGTTTTGTGCCCAGGCCTCATGTATCCCCTTCCCCTGACATACCAACACACCAGCCACTTGATAATGTCGCTTCTTCCTGCTGACTGCCCAAGCCCCTTGGATACCGGAACCATCAAAGGGGGAGACATATACTTCAACAGAGTGAAACAGTGGCATTGGTGCACATTCCACACGGGCAAGGCGTATCTTTCTTATTACTTCATCCAAGGCTGGGCGCTCTGCTTTAGGCAGCCAGTTACGTAGACCGATCATTCGCCGTAAGGTCACAGGAGCAATGGTGCCTGGACTTACCATATGGTGAAATATAGTGGGTACCTGCGACCGGACTTCATGGTTTGGGTGGAGCAACATGAATGCTGCAAGCTCCCGAATCAACGGGTTACGTGCTCGCGCCATCTCCGTAATCGCACTTAACTCCCCTTCGATTGGAAGGACATTCAACTCAGCCATCACTCGCTCATGCAACTCAAAGGGATTATCAGGGCCATCAACGGCTATTCTGTCAAACAATCGCTCTAGATCTGGCGGTCCGGTGCGTGTGGCAAAACGACTGTAATACTGCGCAAGCCGCTCACTCTTCGCCTTGATCTCAGGATTAAGCTCCATCCTGGCATTATACAACGCCTGCACCAGATCGCTCTGTACTCGGGTATCTACCTTCAACTGAAAAGCTTGATCGGCGATCTGCTTCTGAATACGTTCTTCCGTATCAATGGCCCATTGCCGATTTCTATCAACAGAATAACGGATTTCAGTCAAAGCTTCTTCCAATAGGATCAAACAGGCCTGATAGCCTACGCTTGTTTCCCGCACATGTCCCTTCGGGGCGTGGACTTTGAGCAAGAGGTGGAGCAAGGCAAAGGCGATATATGGGTTATTCGCGATATCACCTGTAATGCCTTGATCAATCACAGAGACCTGTGTGTCTTGTTGCAAGCGCCTCGCGACACGCTTTACTAGTGCCTCTGCCTTTTTGAGCTCTCTGTTTGTCAGGGATTTATCGAAAATGTTCTCTTTCTTATCAGGTTTTCTGGATTCCTCCTGTTGCTGCCTGCTTTCAATTACCCCTCTCCTTGTATTATCGGTTTGGAGTTTTAGCATACAGCACTTTTTGTATTTTTTGCCTGAGCCGCATGGGCATGGGGCATTTCTACCAACTTTTAGGGTGGAGGTACCCGTGATATCCTTATTTAACATCTGCTTTTCGTTTGCACTATTTTCGATAAAATCTTTAAATAATTCATAATGCGATTTAATTCGTTTTATATAACTGTTATCCTTGAGAACGGTCTTAACTACCTTTAATATCCCAGGAGCAAGTTCGGACTGAGGGCTAGCAAGATTTAATACCGGCCCTTTCAAATCTTTTATTGCTTGAGGATCATTGTATCCAAACCATTTAGAATAAAACCTTTCATTCTCCCATCCATAGGCAATTACAGCTAATAGCTTATTAGTTTTTTTTGAAAATACAGAAAAAAAGACTCGCCGACAATCGCAACCAGGTTCATCGCAGTAAGACTCTATCAAACTGTAACTATCAATTGGTAAATCAGAGTCTTCCATTGTAGTAAAAAATCGAGTTTCCTTTTTTGCAATTTCTGGAAAATATTCATGAAATGGTACATATGGCATGTTAAATCCAACCTATAAAGGGTTTCGTTATTTCATAGTCGATCTGGAAAAAGCGCCATCCTTTTATATATTAGTAGGGTTGTCAAATTTTTTGGATTATTTTTTACTCAAACAACACCCTTTAGATTTTTACCGCTTCCGCAGGGGCACGGATCGTTTCGGCTTATCTTCGGCGCTATACTTTCAAATCTGTCTTTTCGCTTAATTTGACGGGGTTGGTTTTTCGACCTTCAGCAGCCTTTCTGGCAATCCCAATAAGTTCTTTTCTCCGCCTTCCTTGGGGCTTTAGTTCGGCTTTAAACGATCAACGTAAAATTCAAATAATACCATATTCGATTTATAAGTTATCTCTTGTTTTTTCATATGATTTTATCAATTTTGCCACTAAGGTATTCACGTTGCAACCCTCTTTTTCAGCCATGGCATCCAATTTCTTGAAATTTGGTGTCGATATTTTTTTATCCAAAACTTCAATAGAACCATCGTTCCAATGAAGTACATTTCTGCCATCAAGAATGAGCTTTTCAGGGTCGAGTTTTACTGCTTTTTTCCTGGCCTGATTCCATGCTTCATTGATATCCCTTGTAGCACAGGGTTACCTATAGCAACTATATCTTCTCCAACAACAACGGTATCTGAATCTCCAAGCGGTATTAGCTCTGTGTCCGTTAAAGATGTTTTTGAATCAATAAATCTAATTTTGGATCATCCCTGATTACTTGAATTCCTCTCGCTTTTTCACCTTTCACGGTCTTGACTACCGCCTCAGCGCTACTCTCTAAGACGTGGGGGTTTTTTGCTATATGCCCGAGTGTATTTATGAAGAGCCCACTACCTAAGGACAATAGTTGATCATTTTGATCTAAGGCAACGATAGTGACCACAGATAGAGAGTATTTTTTGGCAATATGCGAGATACTCAGTTCTGCAAAAGCCGAGCTACACAAAAAATACATACCACCATAGCAATTGTGGCAACTTTATATACAGACCTAGCCATATCCTGCCCTCCCAGACTAGCTATCTTCAAACAACAAAACCCCACCACTCTCATAGGAGAAGCGGGGTCTTTATGTTCTCAGACATAACGCCCTCATCTAAGGGTTACCCTGACTCAAGATCAATAGAACCCTAACACCCATAGGATATAATTTCAAGGGTGTTTTTATTACTGCGGAGTTTTATATAGGTTAAAAGCAGATGGTCGATTTTTGAGGCTGTTTTTTGCACCGCGACCCCTCTAATAGTCAGATACCTTGCCAAGATCTGTAATTCCCCATTTCTTCTGATATCAGAATGATATATTCAGTATCGAAGGCCCTTAGACTGACCCCCATGACCTGGACAGATCAGAGTGATGCAATGCACTGCCTCAGGTAGGATCCTTTGAGCTGCTGTGAAAAAACCGCTGTTAAACGATGAAACCAGGGGATGGTTGCCACTATTGCTAGATTAGGCGGGAATCTCTTTTACGCAGCGAAACCCGAGCCAGTGGGCGCCGTTGATAGGGTCCTCAGGGGTCCACCGGCATGTGACCCTGACAAAGGTTGCGGAGCCTAAAAAGCATCCCCCCCGCATAGGCAAGAGATTCCCCTGCCACTGGCCCTCGCACATCTCCCACACATTGCCACACATATCATAGCACCCATAGCGGCTCATCCCTTCATGGAAGAGGCCAATCTCCGATGTACGCCCAAGATCGTATTCATTCGAATTACATCTGCCAGGGAGAAATTCATTGCCCCATGTCCACCAACGGCTATCAGTTCCACGGCCAGCCTTTTCCCACTGGGGCTCCGTTGGCAAAGATTTTCCCGCCCACCTGGCATACGCCCGTGCATCATTCCACCCAACAAACACAACTGGTTGCATCGGCTGACTCCATAAGGGCTCGTCCCAGAGTGCAGGTTCTCGATGCACTGTGTCTTCAACGAATCTGGCATACTGGTAGTTGGTGACTGGATATCGATCAATGTAGTATGCCTCAAGATCAACGGTGCGGGCTGGTGTTTCTGTAACAAATATGGGGGTCTGCCTCTGATCCGTCATGAATATCTGACGAAGTTCTTGTTGGGTTATCCCCATGGTAAAGGAGCCTTTGGGCACTAACACCATCTCAGCCCCATCTACCGGGCACACGATGTTCTCAGGAAAGGGGCCAGAGCCCAACTCCTTACTTATATCCCAGTGGATCTCCAATATAGAGCCCCCCCTTGAAATTACTTACATCGAAGGATTGTGGCCAACTTCTCAAATGACTTCGATAGATTAGGAAACCTTGAAGGAAATTATGCTCCCGGAAACATCCATCACAACCAAACCGATCCCAACCTCAATCCGGTAAATTATGCCCAAGTCGTCGCCGTGTGTTGGCAACGTCCCCGCCACTCCTCATCATCCACTGGCCCAGGGCAATAGTCTGCTCACCATCATCGGAAATATTCCGCGAAAAGACACAATGATCAAGACCCATGAAGTTCCCTGATCTTGCCGATGTTGAAATTGTGCCAGAATGGATTAGATCAAATCCTTCTTCTTCTCCTCGAACTCCTCTTTGTTAATCTCACCCCGGGCGTACCGCCTTTTAAGGATCTCAAGGGCCGAGTCCCCAGCGGTTCCGGCTTGGCCACCTGCCTTAACCGATACAACCAACCACCGGATCAGGAACACAATCCCTACAATCACGGCAATCCAGAAAGCAATCATAAGAATCGGTCCGAACCACCCCATACCATATCCATAACCCATCATCCCGGGACCCATGCCCCATTCATAGCCGCGGCCCTGAGCTACTATATCCTTTAGAAGTGTGTGGATAAGATTCATCCTTTCTCCTCCTTTCCTTGCTACAGGTGCCCCAGAATCATTCCGGATCATGGGATACCCTTTCTTTTAGTAAATGGAACGCATCCAGCCTGTATTTTTGTCAACAGCTATCTTGTCTGCAAGGGAATCTTCCTCTGTTAGGATCTCGGCTTCAAAGTAGTTTTCCCTCTCTATGATTTTTCCGAGCATCAGGTTGGGATTTCTTGCTCTCTAATGCTCTCTGTTACCCTCTCACTTCACCACCCTCAAAAACCTGGCATTAATTGCCACAATCACCGTGCTGAGAGACATTAACACGGCACCCATCGCAGGGCTGAGGAGGATCCCCGATTTGTAGAGCACCCCTGCTGCCAGTGGAATGGCAAAGGCGTTATACCCCGTTGCCCACACGAGGTTCTGCACCATCTTTTTGTAAGTTGCTCGAGCAAGGCCGATGATTGCCGCTGCATCAAGGCGGTTACTCCGTACAAGGACGATGTCTGCTGTCTCCACAGCTACATCGGTACCTGCGCCAATGGCAATCCCCACATCCGCCTGCGCAAGGGCAGGGGCATCGTTTATCCCATCGCCTGTCATAGCAACCACTAAGCCCCTCGACTGCACATCCTTGATCTTCTGAGCCTTTTCACCGGGTAAGACCTCTGCAAAGTACTCATCGAGCCCTATCTCCTCGGAGACCCAGTCGGCGACCTGTTTGTTGTCTCCGGTGAGCATCATACACCTAATACCCATTCCCTTCAGCAGTGAGATGGCCTTCTTGGACTCTGGCCTGATGATGTCTGCCAGGGCGATGGCACCGCAGGTGAGGGCTATAATAGTGAGCCAGAGGGCAGCTACGGTAATCGAACCCTCGCCATTGATAGAACCTCCTATGGCCTTGGCTCCTTCTGCTTTGGATACGGGTTTTGATTCCCCCGTAAGCATGGCTTCATTAACCGATGTCTGACCCTCAACCACCTCACCATCTGCAGCAATCTTCTCCCCGGGTTTTACAAGGAAGCGATCACCCACCACAAGTTCATCTATGGGCACATCCTTTACACTGCCATCCGGCATAACCTTGTGGGCATCTGAGGGCATAAGCCTTGCCAGCTCCTCAAGGGCGCGGGAGGCACCCATCACCGATTTCATCTCTATCCAGTGGCCCAAGAGCATAATATCGATCAGGGTGACGAGCTCCCAGAAGAATATCTTACCGCTCAGACCGAATACTACAACACTGCTATATACGTAGGCAGTTGTAATTGCTATGGCGATAAGTGTCATCATCCCTAGCTGTGTAGACTTTAGCTCATCAAAGAGGCCTTTTAGGAACGGATACCCACCATAGAAGAAGATGATGGAGGAGAGGCCAAAGAGGACATAGAGGTCACCGGTGAATCTCAGTGCATCACCAAGCCCCAGAAACCTCTGAATCATCGGGGAGAGGGCGAGGACGGGGATCGTGATTATCAGAGATATCCAAAACCGTCTTCTGAAGTCAGCAACCATGTGGGCGTGGTGGTTTGTGTTCCTTGTGGGCCGCAGAAGGCTTACGGCTGAACTTACAGAGGAGCAACGCCACTGGCTCCAGAGGAGATATTGGGATTCTCTTGGAGGCATCTAAACCGGCAACTCAACAGAACGCCCTCTCATGGTCCTGACCTGAAAGGTTGAGCTCTAAAACACACCAACTAAGGATTTCAATAGCGCCCCACAATTTCATAATCGCAGAAAACTTGGAAAAGTCAAGGCCAAATTTGGTGCACAAAATATGGAATAACCCATAACGAGGGCTGACCCTGCTTTTCTGTTCCCCTGGAGCCCTCATAAACAACCTCCTCTGAAAGCAGTTCCCCACGCATGGTTATCATCCGTCATCCTAGATCTCTGCCATTGCAGGTTCCGCCTCAGTGACAAGAGGGTGGGCCTCCTCCAAAGAGCTCCTCATTGGCCTTTGCCATCCGCTCCAGATACCTTCCCCACCGACCTGCAGGCCATTTATGCCTAACTTTCTTAGGCCTCAGATACTTCTCCGGCTTCTTATCAAAGGCCTCCCGGCAGGCCTCAGAGCAGAACCAGTAGGTGTGTCCCTGGTGGTTGGATACCACGCGCGTCTTGCCTGGCTCCACCCTCATCCCGCACACCGCATCAATGATGGGCGTTGTTATTGCGTTAGTCATATTTGCTAATGTTGCCATAGCTCAACCTCCTTTCTTGGTTGAACAAGCTAATACCGAAACGCTTTCAGCAACCCATGGGGGTGAAGAACGCTCCACCCCCATGCTTTCTCATTTGTTCCAGCAACTGCCTGGACCGTAGCCTCCCATATGGTGGCCATAGTAAGCCCTGCCATATCCTCTACCGAATCTTGCCTCAGGGCTGATCTTACGCACCTCAAGCTCATGGCTGAGCTGTTTTTCATCCAGTTTGGCGCGGAGATCATTGAGCTCTCCCTGAACGGTTTTCACCTTGTCAGGGTCAAGATTACGACTATTCAAAAGCGTATCGAGTTCAGCTGACTTCTCCCAGGCCTCATTTCTGAGATTGGCTGTTTCATCATGGAACTTGCGGTCAAGCCGCTCAAGCTCGGTCCGCTGCTCTTCAGTCAAATTCCCGTAACCTCTCTCATATTCGTAGTGACACCCTGGACCGCTACCCCAGGATCGCATCATGTGATGGCCTCTTGACCAGCCATGGGCCCAGGCGAATGCAGGAACGGCCAAAGCACCAACCAAGAGTGCAATTCCCAAAGATTTCGTTAGCCTTGTCATTTTAATACCTCCCTTAGTGTGATTCTTATGCCCCATCCACTCAGGGTGGGGCAGGTAATCGGGTTTTCCACCCTTTTGCTTTAAGATTAAGCAAGGGCTATGCCACGTTGTAGCAGTGTTCGTATAACCAGCTGAAATTATGGAATTTATTGGGCTCTACTATTGAGGGGAAAGATCTTTTCAGGCGGGAGGAAATCGGAAACTGTATACTCAGTATCCAATTTTCGGGTCTCAAAGGTATCCAGATGGGTAAAAAGTATCCAGGCAAGATGAAAGTTGGGCGGTATTAACCTGCAAAGCGTTGCGGGAAACAGCTATTTACTAGAGACTATGAAAATACGAGCAGTTATCTTAAGGGTGAGCAGCATAAGTTAAGAATGAGGAAGGGAAGCCAGGCATTAAGGTTTGCCGTAAAGCGAGCGAGGTAATTCGTACAAATCAACAATCCCATGATGATAAGAAAACCCCGCTTAGGATAGAAACAGCTTTGAAAATGCTTTGAAGAGACTCCATGATGAGGGCTGCTAAAAAGCGCTTCCGCATTTGCTATTAATTGATGTGTCCATGGCAAATAACTTCATTGATCAGAAATTTACAAACTCCTTTTATATGCATACCACCTTTTATATAGAAGTCAGAAATTTACAAACTCCTTTTATATGCATACCACCTTTTATATAGAAGTCGCATTTTAGTCGGGGCTGGGGATGTTTCTGAAAAGCAATATCTTAAAAAAGATTCCACAGGACTTTGAAGTGGCCAAATATTGGGGTTACTCCTGGGAGCAAATGGGAATCACCTCTCAAACACTGTTAAACCCCAAATATTTGGCCACACTCTACTGAAATCAATAGATAATTGCTTTGAGGAAATTTCTCCAGCCCTATCAAGGTATTGAGTTTGTAAATTTCTGATTGATTCTATAACATCACTTAAAATAGCGCGATAACTGTGATAGAGAGTACTCTGGCCTAACGGCTTGATAACATATACCATTTGATCTATAAGGCCAATGCTAACTGCTAGGAGTCAATAGTCCACATATACCATTTGATCTATAAGGCCAATGCTAACTGCTAGGAGTCAATAGTCCATCAAGTATTATTTATCCCTGGATAAGGTAGATCGTAATTTGCATGTTGGTCCAATATCCTTATGCTCACGAAAAATCTGATTTGATCGTTTAGGCTTTTTTCTTTTCGCATTGCATTTGCCAGAAATCGAGATTAAAAAGAGATCGAAAAACTTCGAGTTGGAAATACGATGCCTAGAGCGAAGAAAAAAACAAGCTTACAAAAACGGCCGGCAGAGAAAGGGAAGGCAGCCAACAACCGGCCCCCCTCTCCATTGGACTTTCACCAGGTAGAGTTTCATCGCCATGGTTTTGCCCTGGTGCCTGACCCAAAAGACCCTATTCCCGGGGTGGCCTTTTTTTTGAAAGGCGACACAATGTATGAAGAGCATAGGTTCTGTTCCTGCTCCATCTCCAGGAAAAGGACGTGCCCCCACCTCCTGAAACTCCTTGATCTGCAGAAGACCTTTCAGAAGCAACTCAACGGGCGAACCCCTGAGGAAGACTTCAGGTCCAGCATCTGGCATCGCCTGGCCAGGGTTCTCGCTGAGGATTGCAGGGAAACAGTCAGCTCCGTCCGAATGCATTTTGTTGGAGACAAGCCTGGGATGTCTCTGAAGGTGCTCAACTCCGATGGGGAAGAGATGCTCCACTATCTTTCTCATGGCCCAGATGCCCTCCGGTTCATAGAGCGCTTTGGCCAGCTTCCTGAGGAGGATACCGTTCCGCACAGAGGGGCACTGTTAGAGGAGCTGGCCCTTATGACCCTTTCCGATAATGAGCGGGTCATGGCAAAGCTCGGGGTCAAAACACGCCGGCAGGTCCTGGAGGAAAATTTTTGGTTCCGGTTCGCCTATCACGAGTACCGGGAACTGGGGCCCAGTGGATTCACATTTCATCCGTCCATAGAGGAGGCTTCTGGCACATTCATGGTCGCCTGCCAAAGCTCAAACGAGAAACCAATTTTTCGCATGGTGATCCCCAGCAAGAAAGTTGAAGAAGTACTTCTGGCTTTCAGGGAATTGCTCCCCAACCAGCACGGCCTTGCAATTCACCCTATTCCACTCAAATCGTTGTTTAAGGTCTCCATGAACACAGAGCTGGACCTGGAGGTACGACCCATAATTCAGCTCCTCCAAGAGGACGGCGAGGCCCAGTTCTTTGAGAGAAAAAGCCTGGAAAAATTCCGGTATGGAAATCTTGTTTATATCAAAGAACTGGCCCTCATAGCCCAGTTGGAACCACCGGGCAAGATGCAACGCAGATTCGTATCCCCAACTAAAATGGTTTTGAAAAAATCCCAGATTCCAAGTTTTCTGCAAGAATTTGGCGCAGAGCTTTCTGAAGGTCTGCACATCGTGGACCCTTCGGTCAAGAGCCTCAAGATCTTCAAGAGATACGATCGGGTGGAGATTACCCCTGAGGCACTCGATCGCGATTGGTGCTGGCTTTCCATGAGGTACGGGTTTGGGAATACCTCTGTTTCCCTGGCACAAATTCTCAAGGCCAAAAAAGCGGGACAGCGTTATATCTCCACAACCCACGGATGGGTGGACTGCCAATCGGCCCATTTAGAGCCCATTAACCAGATCCTGGAACACATTACGGAAGAGGAACCAGGCAAAAAGGCCAAAGGGATAAGGCTCTCCCGCATGGATCTGCTTCGGCTGCAGGCAACAAGTGGTATCCCCTTAAGTATCAGGGGCAGAGGCGAGAAGGTGCGGATGACCAAGAGCATCCTGGAATGGAAACCTGCTCGGGACGTACCTTCATTGAAGGGGATGCGCTCATCTTTGCGTCCATACCAGAACCTTGGATTGGTGTGGCTCTACTTCCTGTTTGAAAACAGCCTGGGTGGGATACTTTGCGACGAGATGGGCCTCGGGAAAACCCATCAGGTCATGGCCCTGATGGTGGCTCTTCGGGAACATGAAAAGGTGGAAGAACCCTTTCTCGTCGTGTGCCCCACTACAGTCATAAGTCACTGGGAGAAAAAGATCCAAGATCATGCTCCTGGGTTAAAAGCAACCGTCTTCCACGGGGGCCAGCGAAATCTTACAGATACTTTGAAAGAGGGGAATGTGCTGTTAACCTCTTATGGCATTCTCAGAAACGATATAGAACAATTCGAGCAAATCCCCTTTGCACTTGCCCTGTTTGATGAAATCCAATACATCAAAAACCCTAAAACCCAGGCCTATGGGGCGGCCAAAAGGCTAAACGCCAGGGTAAAACTTGGCCTGACTGGAACCCCAATTGAGAATACCCTGTGGGAGCTCAAGGCCCTTTTCGACCTTGCTGTTCCAGGCTACCTTGGCGCCGACAAGGACTTCTATGAACGATATGTCCAGCCCATTGAAACTGATCCGTCCGGGCCCACTCAAAAGTCGCTGAGCAGACTCATATCCCCTTTTACATTGCGCCGGCTAAAAAAGACGGTCTTAGATGAGCTTCCGGAGAAGATCGAAGATATCCGGACCTGCTACCTCACCAACGATCAGGTCAAACTCTACCGGGATGCTATCGGTTCGAGGGGGGTGGGGTTGATCGACGTCCTCAAGAAAGATGAAACCCCCGTCCCATACATGCACGTCTTCGCCTTGCTCAACCTGCTCAAGCAGATATGCAACCACCCTGCACAGGTGAACCGCCAGGTGGACGATTACGAGCAATACCAATCAGGGAAATGGGAGCTTTTCAAAGAACTTGTGTTAGAATGCCTCGACAGTGACCAGAAAATTGTCATATACAGCCAGTACCTTGGAATGATCCGAATCATAGAAAAGTTCCTACAAGACCGTGATGTGGGTTATGTGACACTTACAGGCGCCAGTCGGAGGCGGGGGGAGATCATTGCCCGCTTTGACAAGGACCCGGATTGTCGAATCTATGTGGGGAGCCTTAAGGCCGGGGGTATAGGTATAGACCTGGTAGCCGCCTCAATTGTGATTCATTATGATCGCTGGTGGAACGCAGCTAAAGAGGACCAAGCCACTGACAGAGTGCACCGGATCGGGCAAAGGCGGGGCGTTCAGGTGTTCAAATTGGTGACAGCAGGGACCCTGGAAGAAAAGATATCAGCTATTATAGAGAAAAAACGCAACTTAATGGACAGCGTCATTCGAGAAGACGACCCAGATTTACTGAAAACCTTCTCCAGAGAGCAACTGATTGAAATGCTCGCCCTTCCTTCTTTCAAAGATTTCGAAACCTAAAATCACCATGCGCGAAATGGCGAATCTCTTTCGGCCTCACCCCAACTCATATACGAATGTGCCGTTTACAATACCGAGAGTCAAAAGCAGGCCTGATCGCTTTTCGGAACAACCAGAGGTTCAGAAGAGGTAAAAATGATACCAAGCGATGCCGCTGTGATTAACGACTCGGTGGGTGCAGGGTAATGGTGAGAAAATGGGCCTTTCGGAATATCTTGACCTTCACAGCGGTTTCGCTCTTTGCAAGGGCATCCTTCATGAGTATCACGTCCTCAACAGCCTGCTCCCCCACCTCTACAAAGATATCCCCTCGTTCTACCCCATCCTCTTCGGCACGGCTTCCTGTTCGCACGTCAGAGACCAGAACCCCCCGGGTCGACCCAAATGAAAAGGCCTTGGCCAGTGAGAGGGTAAGGTCTTGGAGAGTGAAGCCGTATAGTTCCTCGATTCCCTTATGCTGTTCAAGAGGGATAGCCATCTCTCTGAACAAGGTTTTTGAGACAAAGATCGGGGCCTTGAACTTCAGGGCCATGACGATGGAGTCGCTCGGTCGAGCATCAATCTCCACAAAGGAGCCCTCCCGTTCCACCACAATCGTTGCATAATAGATGTTTTTCTTGATGTGGGATATGACGATATGGTGGATTGTTCCATTGACCTTCTGAAGGATCCTCTTGATCAGCTCATGGGTCTGGGGACGGCCCTGTTTGATCCCCTGTATCTCCCAAGAAATGGCATTGGCCTCGAAGAAGTCGATCCAGATGAGCAGTGCACGCTCCTCAAGGGAGTCAGCGAGAAAAACTACCGGCTGTTGGCTTGTGGGATCCGCAATGAGTCGGTGGACTTTTACCTGAAGAAGTTCCTTTTGCTCAAATGGAACAGGCGTAAGACCCTCTGCTATTGCCTCTCCAGGAGGCCAGATCCAGCCAGCAAGGCAAGCTCCAGCTATGGCCAAAAGTCGTATCATTTTCTCCTTGAGCGTACTGAAGAATCCACGAAGGGCCAGGGGAGTACGCTACATAATGACTCGTGAACGCAGATTAAGGTTCTTGTATGAGCCTGAGGGTCAGAAATGGGGGCACGGTTAGTTTATTGCAGACCGTTGCCGAAACCCCTTTGACCGGTCATTAAAACGTTTTTTGCAAACAAATCTTAGCGAAGTGGAAGATAAGCGAGGTCAACTGTTTGAGCCCTAAAGGCGAGTTTTGACATCGCCTGGAGGGAGCCTTAGATTTGTCAAAAAATGTTTTAGACTAAGAGAAGAGGGATTTCGGCAACGGCCTGATAGCATCTGACCCCAGCGTTTCACTGTGGCGCTATTTCCGAGCCCTTCGATTCATAAGTTCGGTAACAAACTTATTCACTCACGACTTAGTCCTGCCCTCGGCTATGGGCCATTCGGCCTCGAGCTCATGGCCGAGAGCCTCGGGCCGAATGGAGTGAGTAATGGCGTTCATCATACTTGGAAGAATACGTCATCGTATTTGCGAATCGAAGCACTAAGCATGGGGCTAAAGATCAATGTAATATTTCTTCTTTCTCCTCGCCACTTGGCCTGCGATCAACCCCAAGCAAAACACAGCGGCTCCGGCCAGGAACCACCGGAGCTTCCCTGTGCCTCTGAGGTCAGCAATTTCCTTCTGGAGATGCTCAATGTCCCGATGCAGCTGCTCATTTGCCTTACGAAGCCTGCTCCGTTCGCCAATTATCTCCGCTGCGTTTTCTTCGAGCTCCTTCACCTTTGCGAGATGAATCTGTTTGGCCGCTTCGAGCTCAGCCAACATTGGATTCCCGCCTGTTTCGAACTGTTTAATTCGTGCCTTGAGCCGGTCAATCTCCTTCCTTAACCCCGCTATTATAATAGGCTTAGGTAGATCGGCACTTATGTACTGCTTACCCACCCAACCCTCTTCCCCTTCTTCGGTGCGCACCTTGAGATATCGCCCACTTTCCTCAAGCACCTTTACGGGAGTGTCCGTTGCGAGCTTTCTAAGTGCCACACCGTCCTTTCTCGGGGCATCTCGGATGGTAACAATAAGCCTGTCCGACACATACCGCCTTTGAGCATGGACTGATCCAACGCAAACCCATAGCGGGATAAGCAGTGCAAATAGAAGTATCATTTTTAATTGCTTGATTCTTATGACTCCCATAGTAATCCCTCCAGATATAGGAATTAGGACCAGAAGTTATTAAAAGAATAGCCAAGGTCCTTGAAGCTGGTGAGTTTTGAAATGCACCGGCCGGTGCCGCACACCCCTTTTCAAATTCACTCAACGAGAGGTCATCCAATAACTTTTGATTGATTGCATCATCTGGGAAAGGAACAGGCAAATCAACTCATAGCAGATAGTACTGAGTAAAAAGTAAATACAGACTAATATCTGCTAAACTACTCTTATCCTCGCGAACTGTCAAGGGATATCAGGCTTATGGCTCAGAGATCGTGGGTGTCTTAAATTCCACAATCCCTTGTTTGTCTCTCACTCTAAAACCGGTGATCTGCCCGGTGCCATCTATGGTGACCTTCCGGTAATAGGGTGGATTTTTGTCGTATTTCCCACGAAGTCCGCATGAGGCGGTCTGCACGATGACAGGTTTATACTCCTTCCAATCTCTTTTGGGATTGCCTTTGTTCAAAATCTGGCTATATACATCGGAGTATATCCTTATTTCATGTTTTTTGTCTGCGGAGACCCATTCCTTTTCTAACCTGAACTCGATATTCCGGTGGGCATGGCCTGAAAAGATAAGGTCTACCTTCCTGAGACTTGACTCCACCTCTTCCTTTGCCAGCTCACTCTCCCGGTACCCCATGCAGAGATAAAAGAACTGGCTCAGGTAATGGTTTATGGTGCCATAGGTGAGGTTACACTCATCTTTTGCTATCCATTTGGGTGCTGGTCTTTCAGATTCCCAGAGATCTTTCCATTTGCGATCTTTGTCCGGATTGACAGGGGGGGCATGCAAGAACACAAAGGTTTTACCTTGGCCATCTAAATCCTGGCTTACGGTTGTGAGCACCTTTTCCAGCCAGACTATCTGACTCCAGTTGTAGTAAGTCTGCTCGGAATCAAATGCCCTGGAATCAGGAGAACCTCCAAGGATATTGTCCTCAAGGCTCATGTGTTTGATATGTTTTAACTCCTTCCCGTCCAGTAGCTGGCCAATAAAGACATCGGCACCGGTATCCATAACAATGAATGAATGGTCACCGTATTTAAAGGCATAGTCGAGGTAGGGATTTATGTGCGCCAGGTAGTAATGGAAGGCCTTGGCCTCGGCATTTAGGGGATTATCTACGAGTACATCCACTAGTTTGCGGACCTTATACTCCAGGTATTTTTTGGCCCCCCATACCAATAACCACAATACTACAATAATTGCTGTATAGCCGAACTTTTCTGCAAGCCCTGCCACACCTGCTCCTCCTAAACCGAGTCCAGCCAGTGGCCGCAAAACCCATGCTGTCACTTTGCTGGAGAGAAACCTTGCCAACTGTATCTTACCCTTATCGGTAAAGGCATCGATGTTCAGCTTTTTAAAGGCCTTGCTCGTTAGCTCTCTGGACCGCTTGGCCCGTCTATCCTCAGGATATTCCTGAGAGTCAAAGCACTTGTAGTCATAGTGCTCGAGCTCATCTTTTTCCAAACCGAAGCTCTCATGATAATCGAGCAGGTTAGGGTTGTAAGGATGAAGACGCCAGTCGTGGTTTCCTGTAGAGGTAAAGATGGCCACCTTTAGCCCGGGATTGCCCTTTGCCTGTTCGGCTTTGGTGCCGGTTATGATGTGTGTGAAGGTTCTCCAGTTGTTTTCAGCCGGGTTGGGTTCATCCTCCCAGCCGTGGAAGGCAAAATCCACCAGATCGCCCGTAATAACAACAAAGTCGAGTTCACCACGATCTGCCATATCATTGGCCATACGAATAAACTCCCTTAATTTGTCGTTGAAGTTTATATAGCTTTCGATAATCGCCTTCCGCTCTCGTTTACTCCTCACCTTGAGCACTTCATCCAGGATCTCATCATTTCTCTTGGCTATATGGACGTCGGTAAGGTGAATGAAATTGCAAACCCCGTTGACACCCTTGGTTATCTGTACAGAATGGTAATTAACCTTCTCTCCTTTCCCGGCTTTCTCTTTCAAAATGAGGTCATATAGTTTTGGCAGGTACTTTCTCCTTTTTTTTCTGAGAAGGGTTTTATCATCTTCTGTATCGTTGCTGTTGAGCATCACTTCTACATGCCAGTAACGGATGTCTTTCCCCAGGACATGGTAGTGCAATTCACTATTCATGATCTTCTGAGTCCCCTCCACCTCAAAAAAGTCCGAAAGGAGATTCCAATCCGTGATCTCCCTTGGAACGCGGGCGAGATACAGCGGGATATCTTTGGCATCTTCGTCTTGGCTGGAGGAGGGGCGCAGATACAATGTCCCCTCGAAGGCATCTCCTAAAGGAGAGGAAAATTGGCCATACCGCCCGGCGATAATCAGAGAGATTGTTCCTCCTTTTTTTATCCCTTCAAGAGAAATGATTTTCGGACACCCCAGGTTGGGGCTCATGATCAAGGGAAATTCTGTTTTTTTCATCATGGGTGCTCACTCAAGATAGTCGTATTTATACAAAATGCGTTTTATTGGCTTTAGGAGCCTTCTCAGGATTACGATAGGCAGTGCCCTTTTCTTAAAAGCGAAGTATTCATCCATTGCTGTAAGACCAGAGAACCACCAATCGCTGAAAGCATATGCCTCTTCAATGATATCCAGGAACTGGATAAAGACCTCACTTACATTCTGCCAAGGATCATACATAGACTTGTCCCCTACCCAATTGATCTCAGGTCTTCCAAAGGCCTCAACAGCTAACGGGAGAAACCGCCCTATTTTTGGATCATCCGGATCAAGCCCCATCTTCTTGGCCCCCACCCAGTCCACTGCAATGAGGTTTTCACCGCCGATTATGGTATTGGTTTTGTTTGGTTCGGCATCTACGATAACCCCAAACTGTCCATCTGCACTCCAGATAGCATCGATAAGGCCGAAATGGACGGGAAAGTGTTTCATGGTCTCTATGGTGGGCCAGTCGTATTCCCGTTTCGTGTGGTACTCCTTAAGTTTATTCTGCATAGGGAGGATGCCATAGATATTTTTTAAAGTGAGGGTATAGTGGCAGAATACGTGGGTCTTGTTTTTGGCAAAGGAGATTCGGAAATCAGCATCCCTCCAGGTAGGTCCCACAAAATGCTTCCCTAGCCTTCCGCCGTAGTCATAGGGAACCATCTCCTCGGTGAGATCAACGATCCGGTAGTTTTTCTTAGTCGAATAGCCGATATATTCGGCCACCTTTATCACCTCTCTATTGAGGTAATAATTCCCAAAGGTGGTCTGGGACTCTACAACATGTATATCTGAGAATCCCCTTTCAGCGATCTTATCAATGAGGGCCTCCACAAGCGTCGGGTCGGTATAGGTTGAGACGTCTTTCTTGGAGTGCATAAACATGAAATTGGGCTTGATAACCACGGAGAACTCCTCTCTAGGCTTGCCCGTATCCTGAAACCGTCTTTCCAAGATCTCAAAGAAACCCGTCTCCTCCAAAACCCTGTTTAAGACATCGAACTTATCTTCACCTTTTAAGGCTACTACTGTGGTAGGACCGGTACTCTCGGGCATTACCGGTTTTCTTCTAAGATAGAAGGTCTGAGCCTCGAAGAATGCCCTGTTAGCCCTGATGTAGAAAAAGAGGGTAATCCAGAAGATCGAGCCATCCACTATAAATATGACCAGATAAGCAAAATATCTGGCCGAAAATATGAAAAAACAGACTGCAACCAGGGAAGATGCAGTCTTGGAAATGAGCACAGGAATGACGTAGCCCTTGTTTTTTCTGATGTTATGCTGGGCGATATAGCTGAGGGTCGCGATGGTCATCATCATAGAGAACGTCATGGAAAGCCAGAATCTCTCCACTGACAGAGGGATCTCTTTTAGGCCAGGAGTCAGGATTCGGGAGAACAAATTAAACACGTTAAGTATTGGCCCGGGCATGAGGGCAAAGGCAAACCCCACCACAACGTAGGTTACGGCACTGATTACCATAAGGATCTTCAGGTGTCTTTCTTCTCTGGTCACCTCAATCATGGTTATTCTCCTTTTATCTAAAAGGTGTCTTTATCCAAGGGTTCATCAGCCAAAAAGGCCGAAAGGGAATACTGCACCAATATCTCCAGCGGCCAGCAGCCAAAAAGCAGGAAGAATGGGGGATAATCAGGGTTATGGGTAAAGGCCCATACCCTGCTGGCTACAGACCCCACATACTCACTGGGGTTGGCGATGATCCACGCTGTGATGACAATACCGGCGAAAACCGGAAACTCCGTCTTTGTAGATACGACAATGCCCACCACGAAGATCACGGCATAAAAGGACCAGAATAAAACCCCTGCCCCACCCCAGTAGTCCCCCAGGGTCAAGGGGATGAGAGAACCGATAAGCGCCAGGATTACCGGGTTCAACCACCTGGGCAAAGGGTGTTTTAGCTTTCGGATCAGCCTTATCACTACCCGAGTCGAAAGGGCATATACTATCAGGCCTGCCAATACCCACGTCCAGACAACAAAAGTGTAATGGCCCTCAACACCATGATAACTCCATATTCTCGACCTCATCCCAATAGTCTCTTTAATATATTCAATGATGAATATCCCAAGCAAGAGGGCGAGGAGACGTCGCGTTGACACGCTCAAGGCAAGCCATACACATATTGCAAAACCAGCGATGAGCGGGATCCAAAAGGCGGCACTCAGCAGGGGAAGATACCCTTCGTGAAATGCTGCAAAGAGGGTAATAAGCATAAATAGGCCAACCAGAAGGAAGTTCCGTGGTCTCATGGTTTTCGCATCTCGTGTCATTGCTTCTATCCTTTCCGTTTGGAAATCATTTTTAAGTGTCAAAAGATTCAGGCTTACCTGGAATAGCTCAGCTAAGGAACCAGGTGTTGTTCAGGAATTTTCCCAGCTGGCCTCCATAAAATAAAAACCCCACTCCTAGAAATGAGAAGTGGGGCTTTAAACCTCATGTCACATGGCACCCTCAGCTAAGGTTATCCTCAACAAGATAGCTCTATTCCATCAATAAGACTCTAGATTAGGCAGACATGGAGGTCAAGGAGTATGTGATCACCATGTAGTGGCCCAGCAGGCCAGCTGTTTGCTAGTCTCTCGTAGCATAAATCCGGGAATTAGTGACCGAGCTTTTTCATGAGGCATGTCCTATTCCCTCAAGGCAATATCTATAGGCTCAACAGGATGTGTTATTATCTTTGAGGCTTCAAAAAGCATTATCTCAAGATCTTTATTTTTAGGGCGTGAAATCCCAAAGATAATAACACTGCAGAGTTCGGTGCAATCTTTTTTGAGATATCGCCTGCCCGCCATGCAAGCAAGGCGAGGCGGGCGGGCCCACTCATCTAAACTATGTGGGGCATAATCCAAAAAAAAAGATACCCATACCCTGCAAGAAGCTTAAGAATCAATAGCCTTAGGTTTCACTATGACGTGGCCCTGGTCTTTGGCCTGAGCCTCAGTGCGATCAAGATGTTCTCATCAAACCACTCAATGCAGTCAGGGTCTGTAAAATGATGAACAATTTTTTTCTTGAATTCCTTAAGGCAATCTCTTAGCTCGTGATCACTGTACAGAGAAAAGGTCGAATAGTGTTTTTTTCTTACCCTATCCAAAAGCTCATCCAAACTAGCCTTTCTCTTGAACTTGAATTTTTTAATGTCTTCTATGGTTGAGCATCTTGTTGAATCCACAGCTTCGGTAATGTCGTCTAGCTCATAAAGGCGCTTTTCTTTTTCTATAAACAGAGGGAAGTGTCTCCCCCAGATATTTCTCGCATTCTGACTTTGAAGGCGAGTATAGATAAAAGCAAATCCACCTTGTCTGGTTACCCCAGCCACCTTTTCAATGAATCTGTGAAAATCAAAATGGTGAACAGCATTGAAAGAAAAGATACAGTCCATCATACTGTCTCTCAAGGGTAGGTCATGGGCTTGTGCCTTCACAGTGATAAACCTGTGTATCCCATGGCCTTTCAAAAAGGCCGAGGCCTGTTTTAACATTGATTCATTGATGTCAATACACGTCAAATGGAGGTTATTCAAATATCTAAAAAGCAATAAGTCATACCGACCGGTACCACATCCTATGTCAGCCGCTCTTATTGCCTTTGAGCCTTTTAACTTTTTGCCAATATAGCGGATTGGTTGTACATCCGTTGTTCTTATGAGTCTATAAAAGGATGCGATTCTAGAAAAATGATTGTAGATAGTTCCTTGGTGAGCTGCCATAGATCGATTACCCCCCTGGGAGATGTCAGTCTCAACGAAGCTTGAAACTCATTGAGAACCAGTAATTCTTATCATTTCTTTTTAGGTACTTTTTTGCCGTGATCGTATACAGTGATTTTATCACTCCCACAATTTGGACAGACACAGCTATGGATCGTTTCTTTTACAACCTCATCTGCCATAGCAAGACAATTATCACAGCGGATCCAACCGCAGTTTTCGCACTTTCTAAAGCTATTGGTCACATTATGGCATAACTCGCAAATATTGTTGTTCTCACCCTTCATCCCATTCTCCTCGCTACGCATGTTTTTCCTCTGTCGCTAGCGCCTTAGGAGACATTTAAAGGCAGACCACAAGACACCTACTTGACAACTCTCAATGTGTGGGTTTCACGCAGTTTTTTCAGCAATTCCCCTATAATAAAGGCCGAAGCATCACCTTCCTGAAGATCAGCTATACCTGACAGGGAACAACACGACTCCATCAATTCTTTGTTTCCGCTCCATAACCCAAAGGCATTTCGGATGTACTCACCCAGAGAGAAGTATAGGGCCACAGACTCCTGGTCTTTCACTTTGGCCATCTTTGTCTTATCCCGCAATGACAAATCAGACATGAGTCTGGTAACGGCTTGATCCACAGTTCGGGGAAAATAAGTATTCTCCATCCTTGCCCTGGTACGGATGGGGACAGAGAAAGGAGGAGGTATACTGATATCGATAAAATAATGTAGAAGGCTATTTCCAAGATGTCTGCCGTGTCCTGGTATATCTCCGAATCCTTGCTCGCCCTCGGGCCTGCAACGTTCAGAATCTCAATCCTGGCGCTTTTGATCCACGACCTAGTTCGACGCGCAGCTTGAAAACCAATAGTACTCTTCAGATCTATGTGAAGCCACGGACGCCCATGGTGCATGGCCATTCTTCGAGTATACTCAGAGCCGCCTGTGAGCTTTCCGTGCGAGATAATAAGCGTACCATCCGAATCCACCACGTTCTGTTCAGCGTGTTCCACATGACTGGAAGTTGCCATTTCCTGCAATTGCTATCTATCTGGCAGCCTCCCATTTTCGTTTTTCCTTCCCCTTGCAATCCAACCACCATGGGGAATACCAAACTTTATCGCAATATCAAGAGCGGCTTGGTCAGCGCCGGTTTGACCACCGGAGATGATCTTACTAATCATCATGGTCCCCCATCAAGAAAGCATCAAACCACTACTCTGGCCTTTCTCTCCCTTTCATTGGCATGATGAAAAAAACCCCATCCCTCTGAAAGAGACATGGGGTTCAAGCATTCAAGCATACAGCCCTCGATTTGCGATTTTCCATAAAAAACCGTTACCATATATCAGTATAGGTGATGCAGTTTGGAAGGTCAAGGGCTATAATCCCTTAACCAGGGTAACGTCAAGGTGCAGGGTATGGGTGTCTTTTCTTTGGTTATGCCCCTGGCCCAGACCTGGTATGCTGGGTTGCGGTTATAAAAATCACTCCATGCATAACCAGTAAACACGGTTGTATATTCCGATCGTGTCGCGCCAGGGCAGGCCTATGACATGGCCCCTTACTGGGTCGATTCAAAATGGTTTATTGAGCCATAAGCCTTAGAATCATAGG
>JAFDDT010000080.1 GCA_019310725.1 Deltaproteobacteria bacterium
GCAGGGATCATTGATCCCACCAAGGTGGTACGCTTTGCCCTTCAGAATGCTGCTTCAGTGGCTGGCCTCATGCTCACCACCGAGGCATTGGTAGCTGAGAAGCCGAAGGAGGAACCTCCAATGCCGCCAATGCCGCCTGGAGGTGGATATGGTGGTGGTGGCATGGGTGGAATGATGTAACAATCACTGACCATATTGATCTTTATTCAGTTTGTGGCGACCAAATTTTTTTGGTCGCCATTTTTTTGTATTCAAAGAGAAACCCAATAGCCTATAATAGAATTCATGAGGTTCCTTTCACAGCTAATCGACATTATCTATCCTCCACGGTGCCATATCTGCCGTCGCTTTTTTTCGCCTCACGAAGATCGTCCGCCACCCAAGCATTTGTGCAGTGATTGCCGAACTGCCCTTTCTCCTGTCACTCACCCCATGTGCACGATCTGCGGCCTCCCGTTCGCTACCTTAACTGGGCAAGACCACCTGTGCGAGAATTGTCTTCGCAAAACCCCATGGTTTGATCTTGTCAGGGCTCCCTATCTATACACTGGCCGGCTTATGGAAACCATACACAGGTTCAAATATAAATCGGAAACTCATCTCATTGCCTCTCTTGGGCCGCTGCTGTCCACTTTTACGCGAGAATGGATACCTGATTCGAGGGATTCCCTGACCATCCCTGTACCTCTTCACAGGCGGCGATTACGGGCGAGAGGTTTCAACCAAAGTCTTCTGTTAGCGAGAGTGGTTTCCTCAGACCTTGGAACTCGCTTAGACTACCAGTCCCTTATAAGAAGGAGACATACGCGAGCACAGACAGGTCTCAGCAAAGAACAACGGAGAAAGAACGTAAAAGGTGCCTTTTCCGTTATGAATCCTAAAATCATAGAGGATAAGGAGATACTGTTGGTCGATGACGTCTTTACCACGGGGCACACCTTGAATGAATGTGCCAAGACCCTGAAAAAATCCGGGGCTAGAGCTGTGATTTGTCTCACGCTGGCCAGGGTTACAGTCGATTCAACGACCAGTCAACAACAATGAGTTAACCTATCGAACATCCCAAAAAGAAGTTGCAATCACTATAACCAACTGATAACGTATCAGCGATTAAAATCCCTGTGGGTGGCAATGGTTGAACAAAGGCTAACAAAAAAACCAACAACAGCAAAAAACCATATATTTGCCATTGGTGGAGGAAAAGGAGGAACAGGCAAGAGCCTGATCGCCGCAAGCATAGGGATCTGTTTGGCTGGCAGAGGGAGTGAGGTTCTCCTGATAGATGCTGATTTAGGAACTGCCAATCTCCATACCTTTTTTGGCCTAGAGCCTCCAAAAATTGGCCTATCCGACTTTGTTACCAAGAAAAAATTAACTATCACTGGTGTTGTGGTCAAAACAGGGGTAAATAATCTCAAACTCATTTCTGGTGCCAAAGACATGATAGGGATTGCCAATCTCTCTTATAGCCAAAAGATAAAGGTTCTGAATAATATCAAGAGGCTTAAATATAAGTACATTTTGATAGATCTGGGTCCTGGTACCACCTTCAATATCCTCGATTTTTTTTTGATTTCCCACTGTGGTATCCTTATCACATCACCTGAACCAACGTCCATTGAGAATACGTACCGTTTTGTTAAGAGTCTCCTTTTTCGCTATTTAAGAAAAACGATCAACCAAAAATTGGTGAAATCCCTTATAGACAGAGGGGTCAGGCAGACGAGCGGACAGAAATTCGATTCAATTTTTGATCTCCTAGAGGCCATTGAACAAATCGAGCCAAATCTTGGATATGCTATAGCAAGTTACCTGTCAACCTTAGATATTAAATTAATCATAAACGAGGTAAGAACGGATAGAGACAGAGCCATAGGCGAAAAGATGGCTCTCGTAGCCAGGAAATACTTTGGAATTCGAATTGATTTCCTGGGAAGTGTCAGCCATGATGCCAATATTAGGAAAGGGTTGCTACAAATGAAACCCCTTATGGCGTATTTTCCCCATTCTAAGGCATTCAAGGAAATTGATGAAATCAGTCAAAAGATAACACCTGCGTACCAATTGGACCTGGGTTTCTCCTTTGATTAACTGTTTTCATCTCGAGCTCCGGTGATCGATAATGAAACCACTAACTGAGCAAAACTATTACGAGTTACTCGGTGTTTCTCCCCAGGCCTCCTTTGAGGAAGTTCAATCTGCATATGATGAGGCTGTGAGCACTTACTCAAACGATTCGATTCCTACCTACTCACTCTTCACACAAGAGGAAAGGGAACAAATTCTGGCCCGTTTGGTTGACGCCTATAAGATTCTGACCAACAGCCAACTTAGAAAAGAATATAATCAGGTTCTGATGGAAAAGGGTGAGCTTTCTCCTCAAGAAACCAGGTTTTCGTCGTTGGAAAAAGCTGCTGTCCCCAAAGGGAAACTGAAGGAGGTAAGCGTTGAAAGCCTCATCCAGGAAGAAAGATCAGAAAACCTGGACCAATCCTGTGACAGCACCCTCGATCTCTTCAATGAGTATACATCCGTTACTGGCAAAAACATTAAAATGGTTAGACTAGCCAGAGAAATGACCCTGGAAGAGGTATACCGAAAGACAAATATACCAAAGCAGGCATTGGAAGATATTGAGGAGGAACATTTCGAAAAACTCCCTGCCCTTGTGTACCTAAAAGGATTCTTAAAGGCATATGCTGACGCCCTTACGGTTAATCAGGCTCAAATGGTAGACGGGTATGTGAAAAGGTTTCTCGAATGGAAGACTACCGGTCAAAAATAAAAGATCAACCGGCAATGCAAGAAGCGGCAGAAAAGGCTAAGGGGGAAGGCAAAAAGGTGGTTTTTACCAATGGCTGTTTTGACATCCTTCACTTAGGTCATATCCGCTATCTTTCTGAAGCCAAAAAGTGTGGAGACTATCTCATAGTTGGCGTAAACAGTGACAAATCTATGAGAGCCATTAAGGGAGAAGATCGACCAGTGATTCCCGAGCAAGCGAGGGCAGAATTGCTTGCCGCACTCTGTTTTGTTGATGGTGTGATAATCTTTGATGAGGAAGACCCCCTAGCCCTAATCCAATATCTCCAACCTCAGGTTTTGGTTAAAGGTGAAGACTGGATGGAAAATGAAATCGTTGGCGCTGACCTGGTCAAAAAAGCAGGAGGTGAGGTCAAGCGAATTCCCCTTGTCCCTCATGCCTCCACATCGGATATAGTTCAGAAGATTGTGGATCTTTACTCTCGGAAAAATAACTGAGCAAAAATGCTTTCTTTTTTGGGGTGGAGCATGTTAAGTTTTCGATATGCGCCCATAGCTCAGTTGGATAGAGTAACGGACTACGAATCCGTAGGTCGCAGGTTCGAATCCTGCTGGGCGCACCAGTCCCAAAACTACCGGAAAAACACCATCATACTCCGAAAGGGCACACACCAAGCCGGCTCAATGTTGTCTTATTGAATTTTTGATTGAGAATATTTTATCTTCGGTGTATGGTCTCCTTTGAAAATCCTCGAAGTGACTGCCATGGCTCAGGCAAAACCTTGTACTCCCAGTTGTGCCTTTATGGCTGAGGGATCGAGATGAGAAACCACTTATGCAGAAAAGGACCCCGTTATGGAAAAAGAGTCTTTGATTGAAGAGGTTAAAGAGGCGCTATCAAGGGTCATGCACCCAGCCATAGACCGAAGTTTGATCGATTTGGGTATGATCAAGGATATCGCTTTGCTAGGAAAGACTGCGTCCTTGACGCTCCTCACCCCATTTCCAGGCATCCCGATCCTATCTCTCTTGAGGGAAAACCTAACTGAATCACTTAGGCCGCTGGGTATAGACCTCGAGATAGACATACGTCAAATGAATCAAAAAGAGGTTCAGAGGTTCCTGGCTATGGAGAAGGAAGCCTGGAAAGGCTTATAGCTAAGGTTTTTCTAATGTTGGCGGAAATGTTTCACGTGAAACAATTATTGCTCATGGTAATGAGCTGGGGACACTTACTACTGAGAGCATTAAATAGTTTAGTATCCTTCAAAAGTGTTTACTCAATGGTATATTGGTCAGAGAATGTGTACATAATTACCTCTATCAGGTCATGCCCATTTTCTCAAGGCCCGCCCGCCATCGCTCTCGCTCAGGCGAGGCGGGCGGGCGCTATCTATGAGGGTCAAGGGATGTGGCCAAATATGTGGGGTCTAGATGAGCCAGGCAAAGACTCCCAAGGCTTTCAACGAGTAAACCCCACATATTTGACCACTGCAAGACCCAGGGGAATTTTTTTTGAGATATCGCCTTTCAAAAACAGCCATGACCTCCTTTAGAACGTAAACGACTACTCACTCTGGTTCATGCCAACACTTTTGAACGATACCAATAGTTTGCTATGTCCAACGCAAATAATAAAACGCTTTGCTTTGCTTAGCATGAAAGATTCTTTTGATCTATGGGATCAGTAATATCCATTGTTAACCAGAAGGGAGGAGTTGGCAAAACAACAACAGCAGTCAATTTATCTGCTTCTGTGGCTACCGCTGAAAAAAGGTGCCTCTTAGTGGATTGCGATCCCCAGGGAAATGCTACCACTGCTCTCGGGGTAAACCCAGCAGACCTAAAACCAAGCCTCTACGATCTGATATTGGGTGAACATAGCGGGAACCAGGTGATTCTCGACACACACATTCCCCTACTGAAGCTTATTGGGGCCAATCCTGATCTATTTGGTGCAGAGGTAGAGATCTTTTCTATGAAGGACAAAGAGTATCTCTTGCACAGTATCTTGAGTGACCTCAGGGATCAATACGACTATATATTTATCGACTGCCCTCCTTCCCTCGGATTTCTCACACTGAATGCCTTGACTGCCGCTGATTTCTTTCTCGTACCCCTTCAGTGTGAATACTTCGCCATGGAAGGATTAACCCAGTTACTCAATACTGTCCGGCTGGTGAAACAAACGCTTAATCCATCATTGATAATGCTCGGCATTCTGTTAACAATGTTTGACAGACGTAACAATCTATCACGCCAGGTTACCGATGAAGTGCGCCAACACTTCAAAGACGTTGTTTTCCAAACCGTTATTCCCCGCAACGTCACTTTGAGTGAAGCATCAAGCTACGGAAAGCCGATCATTCTATATGATGTTCGATCAAAAGGGGCCCAGAGCTATTTGGAACTCGCAAGGGAAATAATCATAAAAGGAGAAGGTAAAGGTGGCCAAACGTAAGGCTCTCGGAAGAGGATTGTCAGCTCTATTTCCAGAAACAGTTATCTCAGAAGATGAAAGGGGTTTCTTCTACTGTCCCATTGCGTCCATTTCTCCCAATCCGTATCAAGCCAGACAGCAATTCAGCGAGTCTGAATTGACCGAACTAGCCAATTCGATCAAGGAAAAAGGCATTATCCAACCCATATTAGTCAGCCAGACAAAGGATGGGTTCCAACTGATCGCAGGTGAGCGGCGCTGGCGTGCAGCCCAAAAGGCAGGTCTCGACAAGATACCCGCATGGATAAGGGACGTCTCTCCTTCAGAGGCCTTGGAATTAGCCCTGACTGAAAACATTCAAAGGCAAGATCTGAACCCTATCGAGGAGGCATTTGCTTACCAGGAGCTCGTGCACAGGTTAGACCTCACCCAGGAGGCTCTTTCAAAAAGGATAGGAAAAAATCGCTCGACAATTGCCAATTTTTTAAGGCTCCTAAAACTTCCCGATGTAATTCAACAAGATCTTATAGATGGCCGCTTGACTACCGGCCATGCAAGGGTTTTGGTGAGCATTGATTCTCCAGAAGCCCAACGGGTGATGAGGGACCTCATCGTCAAGAAATCCCTCTCTGTTCGCCAGACAGAGGCCTTGATGAAAAAGACTGGAGCTCCCAAGAAATCAAAGGGTCTCAAAGATGAAATAGATACCTACCTGGAATCTTTGGCCAAAGATCTCCAAAACTCCTTGGGTACCAAGGTAGTGATAAAAAGGAAGGGTAAAAGAGGCAAGATTATTCTCGAATTTTACTCCGATGAGGATCTGGGACGCTTGGTTGATCGGTTAAGGTAGCCTCCTTTGTGCCACTTTCTTTCATTTCCCCGGAGCAACCTCTGAATATTTCCTTTATGACAGAATGTGATTGATAGACACATGATGAGTGAAAGCAGGATCAAAAAGGTTGAATGACCCGCAATATACAACCAGAGCGGTACGGTAAGGGCCGCCAGTATTGACCCCAAAGAGACATAACCCCAAAGAATGACTACCACAACAAATATTATTCCTGAAAAGAAACTTGAAATCGGGGAAAGAGCCAAAAGGACCCCCAGACCAGTGGCTATTCCCTTCCCGCCCTTAAAGCGATTGTATATGGGGTATTGGTGTCCTAACAAGGCCAATATGCCAACAATTCCAGCGAGGGCCTCGGTCGTCTCTGTTGATGACCCGAACATATGCTGGGCTAGGGCCACAGGAATGTACCCCTTCAGGGCATCGGCCACAAGGGTAATCACCCCCCATTTGAGACCAACCTTCCGGGCAACGTTTGTAGCCCCAATGTTTCCACTGCCCACTTTGGTGATATCCAATCGTATCACCGCTCGACTGATTATGACACCAAAGGGAATCGAACCGAGGAGATATGCGCCTATCAAGAGGATTATGATAACTGTCCACATGCCCCTTAATTCCCGGAAAGGATAAAAAACTCTTTCAAAATTGAAAGATTCTGGTATATAATTGTCAACAAGCTTGGAATCTCCCGTCTTTTTGCTAAAATAATCACATCTTTCTAACGTTGCAATCTAAATATTTCGTATCGTTCAGAAATATTGGCAGTATAGTATATTGATTAGAGAACCTATGCATAGTTACCTCTATCAGGTCATGCCCATTTTCTCAAGGCGCTATCTATAAGGGGCAGGGTAGGTCAAAGTCCGGGCTATGGGTGTCTTTTTTTTGGTTATGCCCCTGGCCCGGACCTGGCATTCTAGGTTGCGGCTATAGAAAGCGATGCATGCATAAGCAGTAAAGACAGTTGTAAATTCCGCTCCCGTCGCGCCGGGGCAGGCCTTTCAAAAACCACCATAACCTCTTTTGAAACGTAACCGAGTGCGCAGTATGCTTCATGCCAACACTTTTCAACGACACCAAATACTCATGTAAAGGGGGCTTCTTTGAGCTTGCTAATGGTTATGGATGGGCAGGGGGGTGGAATAGGAAGGGCCATTATCAAAAGACTGAGAGATGCCTTTGGCGATGAATTAGAAATACTCGCCTTGGGCACTAATTCGGTAGCTACCTCTCAGATGATGAAGGCAGGGGCGAATCGAGGAGCTACCGGTGCAAATGCAATAGCAAGAACGGCTCCCGAGGTTGATATCATAATTGGTCCCCTGGCTATAACCATGGCAAACGCCATGATGGGTGAAGTAACAGCACAGATGGCCGAAGCCATATCATCAAGCAAGGCTCTAAAGATATTAATCCCCTTGAATCAGGAGCGCGTCAAGATAACAGGGGTATCGGCTGAACCTCTCCCTCACCTCATCGATCAGATCCTTGAAATCATCAAAGGAGGAGAAAAAGATGTGTGAGGCGACAGCCTATCTCATTTATGATGGAGACGAACCCCGCTTGAACGTCAGCCATATTCCCATGAAATATTTTGGCATCCTTCAAAAGTGTTTACACGAACCCTCGTGAGCAGTCGTTCACATCCTAAAAGAGGTCATGCCTGTTCTTGAAAGGCCACGTCTTAAAAAATCCCACTCGGTCTTGCGGCGGCCAAATACGTGGGGTTTACACCTCAGAGGCCCTTGAAGCTAATAGATGGGGCCTTGAGAAAATTGGCATGACCTCATAGAGCTAAATATATACACCTTAGATAACCAATACACCATTAAATGAACACTTTTAAACGATACTAATATTTTCTTTTTTCCTTGATCCTCTCAGGTAGTGAGAGATAAAAGTGCCCCTCCTCCCACCTTCCCCTCTTAATGCATCCATTTCCAAATATCTTGCATTTGATCGACAACTCCTCCAGGGCTGCTTCTGTTTGATCTGAGGAAAGTATTCCGCTATTGATTAGATTAACAATGGCCCTGACCCTGAAGCGGTCCATTCCAGCAAATCGTTGGGAGAGCTGATCTGCGTGTCCTCCTTCCTTGACAATCAGCGCCCGGTCAATGAGATAAACCGGGTACCTGCACGATATCCTTAACCATAGATCATAGTCTTCAGCAGCCTGGAGCGTTTCATCAAAAAGACCAACCTCATCAATAACAGACCTCCCTGTGATGACGCTTGACGGGCTCACCAGACAAAGCTTGAGAGACTGCCTAAATATATCCCCTGATGGTTTTCTGTGTCTTCTCTTTGGGTTTACTCGTCTACCCCTTCTTATCCATATTTCATCAGTCTGACACGCCATAGTGCCAGGATTTCGATAAACAAACTCCATTTGAACCTGTAATTTGTCCTTGAGCCAATAATCATCAGAATCCAGAAAGGCAATCCACGGTGCACAGGAGCTCTTTATGCCTCGGTTCCGGGCAGCTGATACTCCCCTGTTATTCAGCTCCCGAATATACTTGATCGAGGATCTAAATCTATCCAGATTCTGATACGTATCATCTGTTGACCCGTCGTCAACTACAATGATTTCCAAATCTCTAAAGCTCTGGTCAAGAACAGATTGGACTGCCCTTGCCACTTTTTGAGACCGGTTATATGTTGGGATTATGACGCTAACTTCGGGCATGCTCTAGGTTTCTACATAAGCCAAGATCTTAAAATTTATCCGCCAGACTTCGGGCGGATTTATGCCAAGTTTTTTGCTAGTTTATTTGGTCAACGGTTAAGGTAACGTGGAAGCAAAAAGACGAATGACGTTACCCAAAAACGAAACGGGCATCCCCGACAGTATAGTCGGGACAGGCTCCACCGTAGCCCAGAAACCTTACTCAGTATTTCGTATTTTCTTACTGACACACTGTCTCGACGGTTTGAGGCAGAGCTTCGCTATAGTATATTCCAGGCGAGGGCAAATAACCCCGCTAAGAGAAGATTGGCTTCGGCAAGAGCTTGCAAGTGAGATCCACCCCTCACCCAGTCCTTTTGGTATGCAGTGAGATAAAAAAACGAATTCAGATAGGAGATAAGGAGTAGATAACCCAGGTTTGAAACTATTTCAAAAACTGCTGACAGGAGTAAGACCAAACCAAAAAAAGCGTTCGCTGATAACAGAAGCTTGAGAGCCCTTTCCTCTCCCAAGGCAATGGGAAGGGTTTCCCTGCCCACTATCAAATCTCCTTGGATATTGAGGATATCCAAGAGCCCGCAGCGAACATAACACATGGAGGAGACAAACAAGAAAGAAGCCAAAACACCAGGCCAAACAGGATTGGGCCATCCAATAACAGGTAGCACCGAGCTAATGGTACCCCAGGCCAGTGCCTCTGCCATGGTTTTTGATCCAGGAAGGTCCTTTATCTTTGCATACCGCCCGAGATATCCCAATCTCCACGGTATTATTGGAATACTGTAAACTAAGCCAAGGATAGTCAAGGCAAGAAAGAGCAAAAACTGGGTCAGACCCAAATGGAGTGAAATAATGATCCCCCCACTTAATCCTGATAGAGCCGTACCAATGAGAAACACTTTGTGCTGTGCATAGAAAAGGGCGACACCAGGATCGTTGTATCTGCTTGCCTCTTTATCAAGGAACCGATTGAGAACGTGCATGCCGTAAACATACAACATGGTTAGTATGGGATAGATAAGAGGGGAACTTCCTCTATACAGAATGAGTCCAGCATAGGTGAGGGAAAAGGCCCCTACTGCATCAGGGATATTTGTCTTAACCAAAAATTGGTATCCCTTTGTCAATAAACTGGCAAAGGACTGTTTCCTCTTGCCCATGGTTCTTAGTCGCTCGATCACCTTCTTTATCATCCAGTTAGGTGTTGACGCACCTGCTGTAACCCCAACAGTTCCTGCTGAGGAAAACCACGAGTCTTTGAGCTCCCCCTCCGTCTCGATATGAAAAGCAGGTTTCCCTGTTGACCGTGCTATTTGATAGAGGCGCATCGTATTGCCACTGTTGTGTCCCCCGACTATCACCATGCTATCGACTTGAGCGGCCAGTGATCTGACCTCTTTCTGCCTCCTGCATGTTTCATCGCAAATCGTATCAAATATGACAGCCTCTGGAAAACGTGCTTTGATGGCACTACATACCTCCTTATAGGCATCCACATCCTGTGTTGTTTGGGATACAACGACAAATCTCTTTTCTTCAGGAAGTGTTGTCACGTCTTCAACGGAGCTGATAACGATACCCTGACCTTGGCTATATCCCATCAAACCAGTGACCTCTGGGTGATGGGCATCCCCGAAAATAACCGGGGTGTAGCCTTTGGTATTGTATTGTTTTATTATTCCCTGCACCTTCGCTACCCGGGGACACGTGGCGTCAATTATCTTGAAATCAGAACTCTGTATTGCCTTTCGCTCATGGGGTGTAATACCATGGGCCCTGACAACTATCCTTCCTTTATTATGCGCTTCAATATCCTCTTTGACATCAACTCCTTTGGATCGGAGGAGATCGAGCACCTGCCGATTATGGATTAGCGGTCCATACGTGAATAGCTTTCCATCACCTTTGTTGACTTCTGACAGGGTGATCTCCATTGCCCTTCTGACACCCATGCAAAATCCAGCTGTCTTGGCGAGCCTCACCTTCACGAGCCATCTCCCTCTCTTATAGATCCAAAATACCGGTCCATCACAGAGATTAGTTTCTCTCTCCCATCTATTTCTGAAACAACCCCCTTAAGAAATCTCCTATTTGGAAGTCCTTTTGTATACAAAAGCAAATGGCCCCGCATCATATGTGTTGCACGTTTATCTCCAAGGTATTCTACAAGAAGAGAGTAATGCTCAATCACTAAACGATACCGTTCATCCAGCCCTGGAGCGGTAAAACGCCCCGTTTCTTCCATATCGAGAATTTGCTTGAAGATCCACGGATTAGTTAATGCTGCCCTGCCAATCATAACCCCGTCGCAGTTTGTGACAGAGCGCATCTTCAAAGCCAAAGAAGGCTCCGTTACATCACCGCAACCGATAACAGGGATTTTGAGGGCCTTCTTTGCGCTTGCAATGACTGACCAGTCAGCCTTTCCAGAGAATCCCTGACTCGCAAAGCGTGGATGAATCGAGATGCCATCAGCCCCGCTATCTTCGGCTATCTGGGCAATCTCCTGTGCATTCGCCTCAGCAGGTGACCAACCAGCCCTGATCTTTACGGTCGCGGGAAGAGGCGTGCCGCGTCGCACCGCAGAAATAATCTTGCCTGCCTTTCTCGGATCCCGCATCAGGGCCACCCCAGATCCTGTCTTAACCACCTTTCTTGCCGGACATCCCATGTTGATATCGACAAGATCCATCCCTTTTTCACCCGCTATACCGGCCGATAGAGCCATGGTCTCAGGTTCAGATCCAAATAACTGCGCGGCCACAGGCCTCTCAGCGGGATGACTCACAAAATAGGCATGAGTTCTTGCATGCCCCCTGCAAAGACCTTCTGCACTGATCATTTCAGTAACAACGAGGCCAGCCCCCATCTTCTTAACGATCAGGCGAAAGGGGAGATTCGTTTTCCCTGACATTGGTGCCATCACCAGCCAGTTCTTCAACTCCAGTGTACCCAAGGTGAGCATAGCTCCATTTTAAATAAATCTTGGGCCTATTACAATCTAATAAAGGCCCGGGCTTCTTTAAGGGTATTCATCTAACTTGATAGCAAAGGTCTTGGTTGCAGGTGTCCCACTGCACCCAGCCAATCTTCGCCCAGAAATAGAGGGTTCTTAAGGAGAATCCAGGAAACTCCAAAATAAAGGCTCAGCGCTCTTGTTCTTGACTTCCCCATGCCTTTAACATATTAGTATTATTCAGTATTATTCATGCTAATACCTTTGGACGATAAAAAATATTTTCAATCAAGGAATTTAAAAAAACCGGGAGGGACACATGGATAAACCGTTGAAGGATAGAATAGAAATCCTCGAGGCAGATATTACCAATATGGAAGTCGATGCCATCGTCAACGCTGCCAACACCTCACTTTTAGGTGGCGGGGGCGTTGATGGTGCCATACACAGGGCTGCTGGTCCAGAGCTTCTTGCTGAAACGAGAACTATAGGTGGGTGCCCAACAGGTGAGGCCCGCGTTTCAAAGGGGTATCTATTGCCTGCCAAATGGGTTATTCACACTGTAGGCCCAATCTGGTCTGGCGGGAACAGGGATGAGGATCGGCTGCTGGCAAGCTGCTATAAAAATAGCCTTAAGGCAGCGGCAGAGATCGGTGCAGCGACCCTTGCCTTTCCATCCATAAGCACCGGCGCCTACCGTTTTCCACTCAAGAGGGCAGTAAATATTGCATTAAGAGAAACAAGATCCTTTCTTCAAACTGATCAGTCAATTCACAAGGTCTTCTTTGTCTGTTTTGGAAGTGAGGTTTATGAAGAATACCAGAAGATATCTAAAGAGGTATTTGATTAAAAGGCCCACTCAGCTAAAAGTGGTGTTACCTTATCAAAATACCTGAAGGGAATTCTTTTGTGGTCACAATCTTGATTGTTTATCACTCTCAAACAGGCAGAACCAAAACAATGGCCCAGGCTGTCGCCAAAGGGGCAAAGTCCATAGAGAACATGAGAACTGTCCTGAAAGAGGCAAGGGAAACCACCCTTGATGATCTACTTAATAGTGACGGGCTGGCATTTGGTTCGCCTGAATATTTCGGCTATATGGCTGGTGCCATGAAGGATCTTTTTGACCGGACCTACTACCAGGCCCGGGCAAGGAAGGAGATCTTCAAAAAACCCTACGTCGTATTTATCTCGGCCGGAAATGACGGTTTGGGGGCCTTGACCAGTATTGAAAGGATCTGTGTAGGCTACCAGCTGAAAAAGATCTATGAGCCAGTCATAGCCAGAGGAGATATTAATGAGGCTATTTTAAGCCGCTGTGAGGAGCTGGGAAAGGTTATCGCTGCTGGTTGTGAGGCGGGTATTTATTGAGCTCAAAGGGGGTTTCAAAAATGACAAAAAATCAAGAGGTTGATGGCTATACCGAAGAGGTGAAAGGTAAAATCAAAAACTTGGGTGCAGATCTTGTGGGTGTGACAGGTGCTGTGCCTTTAAAACAGCTCGAATTAGATCCGCCGGACCTCCTCAATTTTTTCCAAAGGGCACTTTCTATTGCTCTCAGGCTTCCCAAGGCTGTCGGTCGATTGGGTGGACTGGGGTGGCAAAGCAAAAGCCTCCTTCTGGTGAACCCTGATTATGGTCCTCGTACCAGACTCGCCACGATCCTTACCGATGCCCCACTCAACCCACATGGCCCTATAGAAAATCGTTGTGGAGACTGCACAAAATGCAAGGATGCCTGTCCGCCAGGGGCAATAAAGGGCGCGAGCACAAAAGACCACTACAGAAGTAGAGAAGACGCCCGCGAGCACAAAAGACCACTACAGAAGTAGAGAAGACGCCCTTTATTTTTCACGGTGTGTGGAAAAAGTTGCCGGTGAATTTTCAAAGCTTCCCAATGTGGGCAGCGCAATCTGTGGCATTTGTATCAAGGTCTGCCCTTTTGGGCGGTAACGCTCATAGTATATTACTATGTCATATCCTTTATTCAAGACATAACCACTCAGGAATCAGGGTAACGTCAAAGTCCAGGGTATGGGTGTCTTTTTTTGGTTATGCCCCTGGCCCAGACCTGGCATGCTAGGTTGCGGTTATAGAAAGGGATACATGCATAAGGAGTAAAAACAGTTCCATATTCCAATCCCGTCGCGCCAGGGCAGGCCTATGACATGGCCCCTTACTGGGTCGATTCAAAATGGTTTATTGAGCCATAAGCCTTAGAAACATAGGCTCCATCTATATAAACCATTTTGAAACGCCCACTCATCTAAACTATGTGGGGCATAATCCAAAAAAAAGATACCCATGCCCTGCAAGAGGCTTAAGAATCAATAGCCTTAGGTTTCACTATATACAACAACATACTCGATACAATTGGAAACACCCCTATCGTGCCTATACGGCATCTTGCCAGTAACCGCAAGGTTAGCATAGTTGCCAAGCTTGAGTCTTTTAATCCGGGGGGGTCAATCAAAGATAGAATAGCTCTATCCATGATTGAAGAGGCAGAGAACAGTGGCAACTTGACCAAGGGTAAGATCATTGTTGAGGCCACAAGCGGTAACACCGGAATAGGCCTTGCCCTTGTGGCTGCTATTAAGGGTTACCGGGTGTTGCTCACAATGTCTGATTCAGTGAGCGAGGAAAGGAAGAGAATTCTAAAGGCACTAGGGGCAGATCTCAGGTATACCTCCTCCCGTCTCGGCACCGATGGTGCTATTGAAGAGGCGTATAGTCTGCTCAGGGAAGATCCAGACAAATACTGGTTGGCAGACCAATTCAACAATGAAAGCAACTGGAAGGCCCATTATGACGGCACCGCCCTCGAGATTTGGGAACAGACTAAAGGAAAAGTGACCATGGTGGTGACTGCTATAGGCACTACCGGCACGGCAATGGGTGTTTCTAGAAAACTCAAGGAACTCAATCCAAGAATTGAGGTAGTCGGGGTCGAACCGTATCTGGGTCATAGTATCCAGGGAATGAAAAATATGAAGGAATCTTATCAACCCGAAATATTCGATAAGAACCTCCTGGATCGCATTGTCTATATTGAAGATGCAGAGGCCTTTGAGATGACACGGCGGCTTGCCAAGGAAGAGGGGATATTCGCGGGCATGAGTTCTGGAGCAGCCATGGCCGCTGCTCTCAAAATAGCCCAGGAAATAGAAGAAGGCCTGCTCGTAGTGATCTTGCCTGACGGTGGAGAACGATACCTGAGTACCTCGCTCTTTATGGACAGAAAGAAGACTGGCATCATCCTCTACAATACCATGACCAGGCAAAAAGATGGCTTTACTCCCATCAGTGAGAACACAGTGTCTATGTATTCATGCGGGCCAACCGTATCAAGATTCATCGGCCTTGCCGATTGTAGGAGGTACGTGGTCGCTGATCTATTGAGACGGTACCTTGAGTTCAAGAATTTCGCAGTAACCCATATCATGAACATAACCGACCTGGACGACAGGACAATTCAGGGAGCTGGGGCTGCAGGTGAGGACATAAAAACCTTTACCAGGAAGTATTATGGAGAATTCTTGAATGATATGGATGCCCTGAGAATCAAAAGGGCAACCAGTTACCCTTTGGTTGGTCAACATGTTGAGGAAATGATAGATATCACTCAAAGACTCTTAGAAAAAGGCTTCGCCTATGAGAGGTTACGCTCTGTGTATTTCGACATTTCCCGGTTTCAGCACTATGGTAAACTTTCCAGGGTTGATTTGGATAAAATGAGGGTCGGGAAAACAGTTGACCTCGATCAATATGAAAAAGACAACCCACGAGACTTCACCCTGCTTAAGAGGTCAAGATTGCATGAGCTCAAAAGAGGAATCTTCTTTCATACGAGGTGGGGAAATGTCCGACCCAGCTGGCACATAGAGTGTGCTGCCGTGGCCATGAAGTCTTTTGGGGAGACCTTTGACATACAGACCGGAAGTATGGACCTCATCTTTCCACACCATGAAAATGTCATTGCTATATCAGAGGCCCTCACCGGCAAGCCATTAGCCAACTACTGGGTTCACAATGAACTGGTAAAAGAAAAAAACCATCCTGAAATACCCCAAGAAAAGGCGCTCACCCTCAGAGACGTCTTCAATAGGGGATATACCGGAAGGGAAGTTAGATTCTGGCTCATCAGTATGCACTACCGCAAGGCAATGGATTTTTCCTGGTCAAAGCTTGATGTGGCAAAAAAAACCGTGTCCCGTTTAGACAGGTTCGTTGATAAACTACGCACCTGCCAAAAAGGCCCGGTCAAAGGTGAAATTGATCAATTAATCTATGATCTCAAACAGAAGTTTGTAGGGGCAATGGATGACGATCTGAATATCTCGCAGGCCCTGGCAGCACCCTTTGACTTTATCCACAGCATCAATCGTATCATGGATTTTCAGGGTTTGGATCTATCGGATCGTACAAAGATCGAGGATGTTCTCTCCGCTCTTAACTCAGTGCTCATGATCATGGATCTAGGAAAGCCAGAACCCTCTCAACAAATAGAGGAACTAATAAGGGAAAGGGCCGCCGCCCGGCAGAAAAAGGATTGGGCACGGGCTGATCACTTGAGAGATGAGCTTAAAAAATTAAGGGTTGAGGTGACCGACACAAAGGATGGTGCAACCTGGAGAAGAATCAAAGAAACGTGATAAAGGAGAATCTGAAGTATTTTGGCGGAGAGAGAGGGATTCGAACCCTCGGTGGAACTTTCGCCCCACACTCACTTAGCAGGCGAGCGCCTTCAGCCAACTCGGCCATCTCTCCGCAAACGCATCAAACTTCCTGGCGGAGGGAGTAGGATTCGAACCCACGGTCCCTTTCGGGACAACGGTTTTCAAGACCGCCTCCTTCGACCACTCGGACATCCCTCCATTACCCTATTTGTATATCATAACACAAAAACTCCGTCAAAAAATTTCCTACGCGCCAGAGCTTCCCAAATAAATACCCTACCTGCTTTGATCGGTGCCAAATCCTGAAGATTTGTTTCAAGCAATTATCCTTGACTTCTAACAGGAATTAATATTAATTAGCACTGATCAATAGAAATAATAATAAATAATATTGTGGTATCCTGGAAATGGAAGAACTCATAACGCTTGAAGAACTTTCAAGATATCTGAAAATAAGCAAGCCCACTTTATATAAGCTGGTGGAAAGGGGTAAAATCCCAGCCCTGAAAATAGCCAGCCAATGGCGCTTCAAAAAAGAGGATATTAACAGGTGGGTAGAAAAACAGAGAAAAACTAGGTTTGGGGGTTAAAAGATGACTTCGGAAACTCAAACGTGGCGGTATCCTGGAGGAAAACTCAGGGAACTCGGGCCAGAAAGCCTTTCAGATAACGAGCTTCTCGCTATTTTGATTTCTTCCGGGATTAAGGGCAAGCCCGCCGAGAAGATTGCGGATGAGATTCTTTCGAAATTCGGCTCCTTCAAAGGAATGGTGAACCAGCCTTTGCAAAAATTCTCAGCATTTAAGGGTACCTCAAATGTAAAGACTATCCGAATCGCCGCCGCCTTTGAGATTGCACGCCGCCTCTCAAAGGAAGGGTGAATCAATAATGATCCTGGGTTGAATGACAAATGAACCAACGATAAGAGAGGTGAGAGAGGCTGCTGAAAGAATCAAGCCTTTTGTCCATTGCACCCCTGTCCTCACCTGTACCAGCCTTAACCGGATGTGCGAAGCCGATATATTCTTCAAGTGTGAAAACTTTCAGAAGGCCGGTGCCTTTAAGATTCGGGGGGCAACCAATGCGGTGTTTGCACTCAGAAATGAAGACGCTCTGCACGGGGTGGCTACACACTCATCAGGCAACCATGGGGCTGCTTTGGCCCTTGCTGCCCGCTGGCGAGGCATTAAGGCCTATGTGGTCATGCCTAAAAACGCTCGCCAGGTAAAACAGGATGCTGTGGCTGAGTATGGCGGAGAGATCATTTTCTGCAAACCAACCCTTGCTGCCCGGGAGGAGGGTCTGGCTGAAGTAGTCGACCGTACCGGTGCTGTGTTTATCCATCCCTATGATGACTATCGTGTGATTTCGGGGCAAGGGACTACTGCGCTGGAACTCTGCAAAGAGGTTCCAGAGCTTGATATCGTGATGACCCCGGTGGGCGGAGGTGGGTTGCTGAGTGGGGCCGCCATTGCGGTTTCCGCACTTTCACCAAAGACCCAGGTGATTGCCGCGGAGCCCGAAAGGGCTGACGATGCATATCGTTCTTTTCACGCTGGCAGGATCATTCCTTCAGCTAATCCCGATACCATAGCAGACGGGCTCCGCACATCCCTTGGCGACCTCACATTTCCTCTCATAAAAAAATTCGCCAGAGATATTATTACCGTGACTGAAGAGGATATCGTGAAGGCAATGCGCCTCATCTGGGAGAGGATGAAGATAATCGTGGAGCCTTCAGCCGCAGTAACCCTCGGGGCATTGCTGACCAAATCCCCTCAGTTCTCTGGAAAATGCATCGGGATCATTCTTTCGGGGGGAAACGTGGACTTGGCGCAGCTTCCATGGATCGAAAAAACAGGAGAACAATAGGAAGGCCCTGCATGTATCGTAACAGGGCAAACCACTTATTTATGGTTGCTTAAAATACTTCCCGAACTCAACTGGCTCCCCCTCATATATTCCTGGGCTGGCAGGCGTTTCTTTCCTGGTGCCTGTATCTCTCGAACTGTCACAGACCCTTTGCCGGTTTCTATCTCCAGGCCTCCCTTATTCAAACCCCTTATCCGGCCCGGCACTAAACCGGTCTCTGTAGGACTCGCAAGGGAACATCCATACAGTTTCAGCGGTTTTCTATTATAAAAGGTAAAGGCCCCTGGCCAAGGATCCAAACCCCTGATTAGCCCGCAGACACGTTCTGCCGGCCATGACCAGTCTAACATGCCCTGTTCCTTGGTGAGCTTTGAGGCATAGGTAGCAAGCGAATCATCCTGCTTTTTCTTCGTAATGCTTCCGTCCGCCAGGCCCCCCAGGGTCTTTATGAGCAATCCAGGTGCCAAATCTGACAGCCTATCATGCAACTCACCTGCTGTCTCTCCTTCCAGGATATCCACTTTCTGCTGCAAAAGGATGGGCCCAGTATCCATACCCTCATCTACAAACATGGTGGTAAGTCCTGTCTCTCTCTCATTGTTAATAACGGCCCACTGAATTGGCGCCGAACCCCTATATCGAGGCAAAAGCGACCCATGAACATTAATTCCTCCCCACTGTACCGAGCTCAGCACCTTACCAGGGATTATCTGCCCAAAGGCAACGACAACCAGAAGTTCTGGTTTCAGTGAAAGGAGGGCTTCTAGAAAGCTATCATCTAACCTTTCTGGCTGGAGTATTTCAAGGCCGCTCTCTTTGGCGAGCACCTTAACAGGTGAAGGGGTCAATCTTCGGCCTCTCCCCTTTGGTCTGTCTGGCTGGGTGACTACAGCAACGAGATCGTACCCTTCGTTTATTAGGGCTTCTAAGGTAGGAACAGCGAACTCAGGTGTTCCCATAAACATTATCTTGGGCCTTGATGAAAATGACTCATAAGAGGCTTCCGTATCCATTATCGCCCTTTTTCATCAACTTATCTATCTTTTTCCTATAAAGATTTCTCTTGAGATGACTCACATGGTCAAGTATCAGCTTCCCATTCAGGTGGTCAATCTCATGCTGGATGCACACCGCGACCAGGTCCTCTGCCTCGATATCAATGGGTTTCCCATGCCTGTCAACGCCTTTGACCTTAACGTATTTTTTCCGGGTAATCTTGTCTTGAAAGCCTGGTACGCTGAGACACCCCTCTTCAAACTCTATCTTGTCCTCTGCCAAGATAATGGTAGGATTAATCAACACATTTAAATCCCTGCCTTTCTCCCTATAGTTTATATCAAAGATAATAACCCTCTTTGATGCTCCCACCTGATTCGCAGCCAGACCTATGCCTGATGCCCCGTACATAACCTTGCCCATGTTATCTATGAGATTCAGAATCTCATCATCAATATTGACAACCGGTTCCGACTGTTTTCTTAGGATAGGATCTGGATAAGTATATATGTTCATGGCTCAACAAAAAAGAATGTGTCTTCGGTAGTGAAAATATTTTTAACCATTTCCTTGCAAAAAATCAAGCGACTATCAGAAAACAGCGGCAGAGTACTTGTGTCTTGACAACTCTGTACGCTAAAATTATCCTGATAGAAAAGCTTAAGAATCCACCAAGGAGACACGGGGGCTACAGAGCGCAAGCCCTTCGCAACCCAGGAGCACGTAAGTTTGATTGGAATAGTGCCTGAAGGGCCAAGTCATTCTCCCTTTCCGTTAGCTCTGTATCTTGAGGTAAGCACAAGAGATCAGAAAGTTTCGGAACGATATGCCCAAAACCTCACTACCAAAGATATCTCAGGGAACATTGGACATCGAAGACCTCCAACTATTAAGAGAGGGGGCCCATAAATTTGGGGTTGAGCTTTCAGAAAAACAAGTATCCCTCTTTGCCCTCTTACTGGATGGGCTATGCTTATGGAATCGGCGGATGAATCTCACAGGCATATCGGAAAGAAGAGAAATGATGATCAAACTCCTTCTCGATCCACTGGTCGCACTCCCATATCTTCCGGCAGGTAGAAAAGTACTCGACGTAGGTTCAGGGGCTGGCATTCCAGGCTTCCCATTCAAGATTGCAAGACAGGAATTGGAGATCCACCTTCTCGAATCAAAGGCCAAAAAGGTCAGCTTCTTAAGGAATATGATTAGAACCTTGGGCCTCACAGGCATTGCTGCATATCAGGGTCGCGCAGAAAACAGTTTTACCCCTTCTGGCCTTTTTCCTTCCTATGATGTGGTAACTGCGCGCGCCTTGGCTCCCCTCAGAAAAACCGTCAGTATTTGTTCTCCCTATCTTACACAAGACAGCATTCTAGTGACATTCAAGGGGTCAAAGGTTAACAAAGAAATTCAAGATAGCGAAAGATTACTTGAGGAATTACATCTCGGCCTGAGCAAGAAGATTTCCTACCGCTTGCCAGAAACGGGAGGAAGCCGGTATCTCGTTATCCTGAAAAAGGAAACCAATTAGATAAGGAGACCGGGCTATGGCAGTAGTTACCAGAGAATGTGAGATAGAGACGAGGGGCTTTAGTGATGTTCATGATATCACCCCGATGGTGACAAATTTTGTGAAAAAACTACCCTTCTCTGAAGGCGCTGTTACCATATTTGTTCCTGGCTCCACAGCTGGGGTCACGACTATCGAATTTGAATCAGGTGTCATTGAGGATTTGAAAGGAGCCTTTGAAAGACTGATCCCGCCAACCATAGAATATAGGCATGATCAGAGGTGGGGTGATGGAAATGGGTTTTCTCACATTAGATCAGCCATATGCAAGGCCTCTCTAACGGTCCCTTTTGTGGCCAATAGGCCGGCTACCGGCACCTGGCAACAGATTGTTTTGATAGATTTTGACAATAGGAAAAGACACAGAAGATTTATACTGCAGGCAATCGGCTAAAGATCTCTGCTGCAAGTGATCATACGTCGGGAAGAGATAGGTGCTTCCTGGAAAGGGATAGGATCCTCTTCCGAAACGTATGGAAGTCTATTCGCCCCCGCAAGAATACCCTGCAGCTTGTCAGAGCAAAGCGGAGATCCCGCTTGCGGGGTTGCGGGGAGCTTCATTTCAGCCGGTAGGTAATCAGGCCATGGTCGGTATCATAAGGGGAGACGCTCACCTGGACCCGGTCTCCAACAATTACCTTGATCTTGTGTTTCTTCATTCGACCGGAAAGTACTGCAGTAACCTTGATGTCTTTGTCACACTCGATTTCCATGGTTCCTCCCCCCAACATCCGGGTGACCACGCCCTCTAAATGTATGAGATCGTCTCTACTCAATTACTTCTCTTCTCCTCGTTGCCTTTACCATCAAATGAACCAATTTTTTAAGTTTGACACAAAACGCCTTTGATGTCAATAAGTTAGCTTTAGATTTTTTGATACAGCAAAAATGCACTGCCTGCCATGCATGTTGAGGCAAGAAATCTCATGAAAAAGTGGACTGGTTTGGCCCCAGTATTTTGACGAATAACAGAGACTTGTGTATAAGTTAATGATGGCAAGAAACGATGTGGCTACTATGGGAAAGCATTCTGAAGAAAAAGGGCTTTACAGCCACATCACCGGAGTAATACTGGCCGGCGGGTTGAGCAAACGGTATGGTCAGAACAAGGCCTTTCTTGAGTTTGACGGGATTCGATTGGTCGACCGCGTCACGGCAGAAATGAAAAATATCTTTCGGCACGTCATCCTGATCACCAATGAAAAGGACCACTATGAATATCTCAGGCTCCCCACCTTTGAGGATCTCATTAAAGGATTAGGTCCCATAGGAGGAATCTATACGGGGCTGATGAGTATATCTGATCAGGCAGGGTTCTTTGTTGCCTGTGATATGCCCTTTATCAACTGATTCCCTCAGGAGCGTCCGGACTAGAACCACTGCATGCAATTTACTCCCAGTCCTGTTTGGGTGTAATCAAGGAGCTCATACGCGCCCAACGCTATCAGGTCAGACTCTTTTACGAACAAATATCAGTGCGATATGTTACGCAAGATGAAATCAGGAAATTTGTTCCCCCTCAGAAGGCTTTTTTCAATATCAACACCCCTGACGAATTTGCCAAAATTCAACACGTTAACAAGACTCGAGTGAAAAAATAAATGATCCTCTCCACATACCAACCTTTTTTTGCACCCTTCCCTGCATTCTTCCTAAAAGCTCATCTCGCCGACGTAATGGTCATTTTGGACGATGTCCAATTCCCCCAGAGAACAACCTGGCTAACCAGAAATCGGTTCAAAAACGAACAGGGAATCCTCTGGCTTTCTATCCCAGTATGGAGGAAGGGGTTGGGTCTGCAAACAATCAGAGATGTAAAACTATGCTCTGAGGGGAACTGGAGGAGAAAACATCTAACCAGCATAAAGACATCATATGCCCATGCCCCTTATCTTAGAGAGCATATGGATTTTGTGAGCGAGATCTTTTCAGAAAAATTTCAGTACCTGATAGATCTCAATATGAGTATCATCCAGTACCTGAAAAAATGCCTAATGATTGATACGCCGCTGGTTTCGCTCTCAGATCTGCGCATTAAAGGCAAAGGAAATGAACTTCTCATTGAAATCTGCAAAAAAATGGACTCAGCCGAATATCTGGCACAGGTGTGCGCGAAAAAGTATCTGGATCACAGACTTTTCTCAAGGGCAGGGATAGAGTTGCGTTTTTTTACCCCTCCCTCTCCTATCTATCCCCAGCTCTGGGGTGAATTTATCCCTAACCTTTCCACCTTTGACCTCCTCTTTAACTGTGGCCCAAAAGGTCATGAGATCTTGGACTTGGAATAAGGCCCTGGACGTGGGTACCACAATGAAACGAAATTTGTCATCACCTCCTTTTTTGTTGCAAAATCTGTATTGAACATAAAATCAGCCACTATCCTGGCGATCTCCTTTCTCAATCTTCTCTTCCAGGTCAGATAATCTATATTACCAACGATCATCTCAGATATTATTTGCCGTATTGCCCGACTGTTTTCAGCCAGGATAGCCATGGTTTCAATGAATCCTGTTTGGTAGATATAGTCAAAACCTTGAGACGCCTTGAGTAAGTTTCTACCGAAATGTTTCCTGCACAAGCCCTGATATAGGGGTACATGGTCTTGCTTGATGCATGCAGCGAGAATTTCAGCTGAGTAAATGGCATAATACATACCCTCACCGCTAATGGGGTCCACAAATCGGGAAGCATCACCAATCAAGGCCCAATTCTTGGAACAAATGCTTTGCTCATAGAAGTCTTGGGGAGAAAAGAATGGGATGTAGGCACCCCGTATAGAGATCTCTTTTGTCTGTCCAGGGTAATGTCTCTCAATAAAACAGAACAGCCTCTCTTTCACGTCACTGAACTTTTCCCTAGTGCACTCTTTGGCGACGATACCAACGGCCAAGCTATCAACTCTGGGAAATGCCCACAGATATCCCTCAAGATCAGGAAAAAATTTGAAGGCCACAAAATCCCTTTGCACGCCCAGGAAACACTGAAAGGCAAAGAAGTACTCTCCCTTGCCTAAAGGCGATTGCAATTTTTTCCTCATTCTGCTCAGAGCACCATCGGCACCAACCAGATTCTCTGCCCTGTATTCACCGGTTTCCGTAAAGATTCTCCAGTGGTCTCCCTCTAGAGCAAATGATCGGACTCGTTCTTTCCTGAAATGAGCACCTGACTCCTGTGCCTTTCTGAGCAGAGCAGAGTCCAGATCTCTCCGCTTAAATATTGTTAACGGTTTTTCAAGATCTATCACGGTCATCCGGTCATTTGGGGAAATGATAGCCGATTTCCAGACAATCTTTCGAGGACAGGAAAGTTCTTCAAGCACAGGAAATCTTGCCATGGCTTTATAGCTTATCCCACCGGCGCACAGTTTCTCATGGGGGGCCCTAAAATCAAATATTATGGTATCTATACCATCTCTTGCTAAAAGATAAGATAGATAAGACCCACCAACCCCGGCACCTGCTATGGCAACCTTATACACTGCCTGTTAGCTCCCGTAATCGAATATGGGTAACCATCTTTGCTCAACTCATTTCTAAGAATTTGTTTGCGCATTTGCAAGAGAAAACAGAAAATTGACCTTTCGCCATTTTTCATTAAAATGGTACCAATAAATAGATTAACATGGCTGTTTAGGCAACAGCCTATCTTGGCATGAACAGCTTGGAGTGATCATTCAGGTTCTAAGGAGGGCATAGCGGTCCCCAATGAAACACGGCAAAGCGATCACCATAGATGGCAGGTACGGCGAGGGCGGTGGCCAGGTCCTAAGAACTGCCCTCACCCTTTCCGCGCTCTTTGCTGTTCCTCTGCATATTCATCACATCAGAGGTAATAGAAAAAAGCCAGGACTCAGGCCTCAACACCTGACAGGTGTGCGTGCGCTGGCAAGGATTACCGGGGCCGGAGTAGAAGGTGCCACTGTCGACTCTTGCGAACTCGTGTTTGAGCCAGGAACAATAACAGAAGGAAATTACTCCTTTCAGATCGGCACCGCCGGTTCAACCGGATTAGTATTACAGACCATTATTCCTGTTTTACTTTTTGGAAAGACCCCCTCCCAAATCCAGGTCACCGGGGGTACTCATGTTCCCTTAAGCCCTTCGTTTCACTACCTTGAGGCAATCTTTGCACCTACTCTGAAAAAGATGGGTGGAGCGGTTTCTTTCGAGATTGAGCAATGGGGGTGGTATCCAAAGGGAGGTGGGAGCGTCATATCCAAAATAGACAATACGCAGGGCCTAACCCCAGTTTGCCTCTCCGATCGGGGTAAGCTCCTCGATCTCAATATACTTTCCGCTGTTTCCAATCTCCCGTTGAGTATAGCCGAGAGGCAGCGGGACCAGGCTCTAAAAAGAGTTGGCCATTTAGGCCTTGGCCCCGGTATCCGAATTGAGGATGCCCCATCTCGTGGTCAAGGAACCGTCGTTTTCATTGCTGCTCAATTTGAAGGGAGTACAGGAGGGTTTACTTCACTGGGGACACAAGGAAAAAGCGCCGAAGCAGTGGCTGACGATGCCTGCAATCAGTTCTCAAGTTTCTTGGATTCAAAGGGCGTTATCGACGTGCACCTGGCTGACCAACTTGTCCTCTATATGGCCCTGGCACGGGGCCGCTCAACCCTCATAACCCAACCCATGACTGACCATCTCCTGACAAATGTATGGGTAATAGAACAATTTGCTCCGGTCAAGTTCAATGTGGACCAAAAAGTTGGAAAGATAGCAGTTAACGGTATAGGATTTCAATAGACTGACTATTGGTCACAGGGTAACATCAAAGCCTAGGGTATGGGTGTCTTTTTTTTGGTTATGCCCCACATAGTTCAGATTAGTGGGAGTTTCAAAATGGTTTATATAGATGGAGCCTATGATTCTAAGGCTTATGGCTCAATAAACCATTTTGAATCGACCCAGTAAGGGCCCATGTCACAGGCCTGCCCTGGCGCGACATTGCTGGAATCCCTACATGGTCGGGACAGTATTTCGTAAGTAAGCTCTTTGTACTGATGCTTTGCATGCCAGGTCTGGGCCAGGGGCATAATCCAAAAAAAAGATACCCATACCCTGCATGAAGCTTAAGAATCAATAGGTTAGATTTCTATATGACGTGGCCCTTCTGTTGGTCAGAGAAACGGAAGCTTTTCCTGCTTCCGGTATGCCAGGGCTTGGCATGAGGCTATTAAGGTATTTTCGTTCTCGGTAACCTTAATATCGTAGGTTGCCGTCTTTCTAGACCGATAGATCTCCTTTGATTCCGCCCGTAATACCCCTGCCTTTGTTGGGGGGTTATGATACGTAACGGTCATGCTGAGGGCAACAGCTACGGTACCATGAGAGTTGCATGAGATCTCAAAGGCCTCATCAATTAAAGAGAATATGGCCCCTCCATGGGTCATATCAAAGATATTTGCCATATCACGGTCAACGCCCATCTCCACCAGCGCATATCCAGGCTCTAATCTGAGCAGCCTCAACCCCATTTTCCTCACATATGGTTCCCTGGCAACCCGTTGCCGGATAGCGTCCATAACACTTTTATCGTTCACTATTCTTACACTCCCACAGTTTTTCTTACATAGGTAATGCCTTATAACCGCAAAACACTGCGATTGAATCTATCCAAGAATACCAGCAAAGTCAATGGTAATCCCCCGGGTAGCCAGGGTAACGTCAAAGTCCAGGGTATTGGCGTGCTGGAGGCAGACCCACCGCTGACGCCCCCGTTCTCAAGACCCATGGACTTCGGAAACACTGAAAAGAGATGCCCATGCGCAATAAGAGGCGGAAAAATCACGAGGTTATGGTATACTATGAGCCGACTCTGCATCGGTAATGATCAATAAAAGAGGGTTTAATGGCAAACATTGCAACAGGTTTGGATCAATTCGCGCAAGAATATTGGAAACAATTCAGAGGTCAATCCTTAGGGCTCTTAGCTAACCAAGCATCTGTGGACCATAACCTCAAAAATACAAAGGATGTAATCTCTTCACTCCTCCCTGGACAGCTTAAAATCATTTTCGGGCCCCAACATGGATTCACCGGCGAAGATCAGGACAATATGGTTGAGACAGAGGATTACGTTGATCCAGCGTTACATATCCCAGCAATTAGCCTGTACGGAAGAAAAACGGATAGACTATCTCATTTCCTCGACACAATAGATCTTCTCGTTATTGATCTACAAGATGTCGGGACACGGGTATATACGTTTATCTCCACCATGCTCTTCTGTCTCAAAGAAGCTGCCAAGGCAGGAAAGAGAGTTCTTTTGTTAGACAGGCCCAATCCTTTGGGCGGAGTAATAGTAGAGGGAAATCTTTTGCGCCCCGAGTTTTACTCCCTTGTGGGCCCTTTCGCACTTCCCATGCGCCACGGAATGACTATGGGGGAGCTGGCAAACCTATTTAGAGATGCCTTTCAGATCGGCTGCGAACTCACCGTACTTCCACTCAAAGGCTGGTTTCGACACATGTCATGGAAGGATACTGGACTACGATGGGTTATGCCTTCTCCCAATATGCCCCTTTCAGAAACCGCTCAGGTATATCCGGGACAGGTTATCTGGGAAGGCACAAATATCTCAGAAGGGAGGGGCACATGCCGCCCGTTCGAGATATTTGGTGCACCCTTTATCAATCCCTTCGTTATCAAGAAACAATTGGCACGAACGGTGTGGAGGTTTTATGATTCACGTGATAGATCCTATCACATATAGACCGTGCCGCACATCACTTGCCTTGCTCACAATTATTAAAGAAACCTATGGAGACAAATTCACCTGGCGCAAACCACCGTATGAATATGATTTCGAGAGGTTCCCAATAGATCTCATTTTGGGAGATTCTTCAATAAGGCTTGCCTTAGATGAGAGAAAAGAAAGCAAAAAACTGGTTAGGGATTACATCCAAGAATTGGAAGGCTTCCTTGAGTTCAGAAAGCCATATCTAATGTATAAAGAACAATGCTAACGGTTCATGGGTTCAGGGTTCAGAGGTTGTGGGTTCACCGCAAACCCGCCTGCCATGCGAGGTCTGAGAACATATGGAAAGAACAGGTTATTGGGGTTATTCAGGGCATGGTTGAATAAACAGATCGGTGTTAAGGCACGAGCAGGCAGGCCCGCCCACCTCTCCTGAGCGAGAGTGATGGCGGGCAGGTCAAGTACATGTTGGCTTACGAGCAAGCTCAACGAAACAAGGGTAACCCTGAACGGTGAGCTGTGAACCTATGAACGCCTACGAGTAATGGTACCTAACGGTGCTTCAGTCTTTTTTTGGCGATCTCCGCCTCTCTGGTCTTTGGAAATTTCCTCAGGAGTTTCTTGTAGACAAGGGTAGCCGTGGTCTTATCGTCAATCTTTTCAAAGGCAAGGGCCTGGTGTAGCATGGCTGCCGGAACCTTATTTCCCCGGGGAAAATCATTGATGACCTTTTGATACGCTAGGATTGCCTCCTCGTATTCCTCTGCGGCCCGGTGACACTCCCCGATCCAGAAATAGGCATTATCTGCCAGGTCAGATTTGGGGTACGAGGTAAGAAATTTATTAAAACCAGCTATAGCCTCATCATAGCGACCATCCCAGTAGTATCCCAATGTCTTTTCATAAAGGGCTGACTCGGTTCGCCGAGCACTGCCTTTCGTTTTTCCCGTCTCCGCCTCGGGCTTTTTTTTGGAGCGTACTGTCGCGGAGCTCCCCTGACGCTCAAGACGATCCATCCTTGCTGTGAGGTCTTCAACCGAAGAGGAAAGCCGTGTCACCTGGGATACCAGGACATCCTGCTTGGTCGTGTCCTTCTCTACTGTCCTTTTCAACAAATGCCCGGTCTCTTCAATCCTGCCGGTCAATGTTTGAATAGTATCCCTCATTTCCACCAGGTCCGCCTCAAGTTGGGCAAGACTGACCCGCAGAGACTCCTGATCCCCCTTCAGGGTATTTCCTATGCCCTTTTCTATTTCCTTTTGCCGCGCCTCGCTGGCCTTGATATGTTCCTCCAGCTCCTGGAGGGCTTTCCCCAAGCTATCTAAATCTTTCTTGGTTTGCCTATTGAGGGCATTGACCTGCTTGTGAAGATAAACGACATCCTCCTGGGAGGCACAGGCTGTTAGGAAAAAAACAAGGACCGGAAATACCATGAGTAATTTTATAAACCTACTAGCCACATCCCTTTGTCCTTCTAACTCCCTTTGGGCTATAATGCCTCGTGTTGCATCAAGACTCTCTTGTGCTTTTAATGCTTACTGACAAGTGAGTAGTTGGCAGCAAAATCCAGCCGTCTGCTGAAACAGCTTTGCCTCCCAGATATCTACCTTGCGAGAATTACTAACGAACAAGCACAAAGTCATCACGCCTGTTCTGGGACCATGATACTTCGTTATGTCCCAGGGCGCGCGGCCTCTCTTCACCATAGCTAATCGTTTCTATTCTGTCAGCAGCGATTCCGAGAGAGATGAAAAAGTTCTTGGCGCTATTACCCCTTCTCTCTCCGAGAGCAAGATTATACTCGTTGGTACCCCTTTCATCACAGTTACCCTCAATCCTTACCCGCATATCTGGATAATCCTTCAGAAATGCTGCCTTTTCCTGAAGAACAGGCCTGTACTCTAGCTTAATGAAAGACTTATCAAAATCAAAATAAATTGCTTCGGCTTCAAATTTTGCAGCCCTTCTTTCCATCCAGGCCTTTTCCTCGTCAATCGCAGCCTCCCTTTTCTTGGCCTCTTCCAGTTCCTTCAGCCGTTCAATCTTGGCCTCTTCCATTTTCTCTTCCTTTGCTGCGGGCACAGCTGGCTTCTCCTCCTCTACCTTTGCAACCTCCGGGGCAGGCGCCTCCATCTCCTTCTCTTCTGTTATCACCTGCTTCTTAGCACATGAGGACAGTAACAAAATGGATGAAAATGCAAAAACCACCAGTGTTGCAACTACCAGATTCCTCTTCATGAGTCTTTACCTCCTTGTTTTAGGTTATCTACCTACATTCTCATTATTTATGACCTTGGACCTATACCACTTCTTGGCCACAATTTCAAGTGTTTAGATCGAGCATGGCATTTTTCCTGAAAAGGTACTGGGAATCATTTCACCTGTTGAGCCCAAGAAGGTGAAAGTTGGTCCCTTGCAAAAAAGGTTACCTGCCTTTGGTTTTCTCCATCGGCATTGGAGATAAAAATATGATAATTTCCGTTTGTTCTGTTTGAACTGAACGCAAGGTACCGCCCATCAGGAGACCAACATGGGTCTTCATTGTTACCCTCAGCCTGGGTAATGCTCCGCAGATCTCTTCCATCTGGCGAAATGGTATAGATATCAAAGCGCCCATCTAAGGAACCAGCAAAAGCAATCCGGTCAAGCTTTGACCATGCAGGCGAGGTATTATAGCTTCCTTCAAAGGTTAATCTTTCAACCCGCTCATTTCGGAGATCAAGGATATATATCTGGGGTGAGCCTGATCTATTGGAGACAAAGGCCATCTTTTCCCCGTCTGGAGAAAATGCTGGAGATACATCGATTCCCCAATTCCTTGTCAGTCGCTTTACTATTTTTCCTGTTGTATCAATCAAATAGATATCTGGATTTCCGCTTATGGTAAGGGTCAAGGCAAGCTCTTTTCCGTTCGGTCTCCAGGCGGCTGCGATGTTCAGGCCCTCTCGATCAGAGATTTTTCTCGTCTCTCCCTTGATCATATCATACATAAAAAGCACCGTACCTGCATCACGGAAGGAGGTATAAATCATCCGATCCCCTGAAGGAGAAAAGCGGGGTGAGAGTGTAATCGTATGGTGGGAGGTTATTTGCTTAAGGTTGTGCCCATCATAGTCAGCTAGATAAATCTCTTTGTGACCGGTGGAGGTCCCAACAAAGGCAATCTTGGTTAGGAATGGACCGGGATGTCTGGTCAAGGCAAACAGGATTTCATTCGCTAGACGATGCATGAGGTACCGTGATTGCTCGACTAAACCGAGTATCCTTTTCCCATAAACTTGGTTGCCAGAAAAGACCTCAAATAATCGCGCCTCTACCTTAAGCTGTTGGCCAATACATTCATAACCGGCTTTCAAGAGGAGCTCGGCTCCAATGACAGACCAATCCTTAAAATTGATACTGTCATGGGTAATCCCAGCCCCAGGTCCTTCAATAAACGAGCCTTTGTCCAGTGGCCTAAAATAACCACAGAGATCAAAATCGTTGGATATGATTCCGGCAAGCTTACTACCGAGTTCTGAGTGTTCGTTCTTGCGACCCAAGTATTTGAAATCGGGTACAGCAATCGATATCCTTCTCATTGACGGAGAAGTTATGTCTATATAGAGCTTGCCCTTTGCATCATTTGTCTCGAAAATGATACCGATCCCGAGAACCAAAACACCTATCAGTAGTTGGGAAATTACCCTACCGCTAAACAAGATCTTTGAGACTAAAATGGATTTCAACCTCTTCGTTCCTTTTCTTATACCCAGGTGGAAATCGGGGGAGGGGGTCTGATTTCTCTATAGCCTTCAGCACAGAATCATCAAACAGAGGATCATGAGATCGCTTCTTAAACGATTGCTTTAATATCTTTCCATCTTTTCTTACGGTCAAAATAACCACAGCTTCAGGCATTTCCCGTTTTTGTCTATCAATGAGAGCAACTGGATAGGACCAGTTATTCTTGATGGCAGTTTCAATCTCCATTTGATACAGTGCAATAACCTTTCCTACCTCAGAAGACGTTCCAAAGTGCGCGCCCACTTCCCCTGGAGAGGAAACTCCTATCTGTCCCTCAGGTTCGCCCTGGATTTCAGCGGGCTGTACTGTCTCTTCTTCTTTGGGTTGTTGTATCTCCTCCCTGAGCGCCTTTTTCTCAATCTTTGAGATGGCTTCGTCTATAAGTCCTGATGAGGAGGAAACTTTATCCTCAGGTCTTACTCGATGCTTCGGAGAAATCCTCTTTGCCACAACGGGGACAGCTTTTTTCTTTTTGAGGGTAATCCGCCGGGTCCCGGTTTTTGAAATACGAGCTGTTTTCTGTCCTTCTGTTACAGCCCTTCCCTGGGCCCCACCCTTTCCCATAACCTTTGCTGGGTACCCCACCAACTCAACACGATATATTCTGTCCTCAATGAATGGATAACGGACAGTATTTCTTGGGACGAACAGGATTGTTGAGAAAACCCCCAGATGAAACAGGAGGGAGAGGACCATCATAGGGACCCATTTTTCTTCCTGAAATCCTGAACTACCTATAAGCCGTGTTGCCGTCATTTACGTAAAGGCTCTGTTATCATTCCTACTTTGGTAATTCCAGCCTCTTTAACCTGGGACATCACGGTCATTACGAAACCATAAGGTACATTCTTATCAGCCTGGAGCAAGATCTCCTTTGCTGCTCTACTTGCGAATATCTTATTCAGCTTGCCCTTAAGATCGCCCAATTCAACCTTGTAGTTCTCAATAAAAATGTCCCTTTTCTTGGTTATCGATAGTATGAGAGGGTCTTCTTGGGTCTTTATGCTTTTACTTTCGGTTGTCGGAAGATCTACCTTAACTCCATGTGTCATCATCGGCGCGGTCACCATAAATATGATAAGCAATACCAACATGACATCAACCAGGGGCGTCACGTTAATATCTGATATCAGATCTTGTCTACCTTCATTCCCATCCATTACAGATCACCTCGTGCCCTCTCGCTTGACGCCCTCTTCAGCAACCCTCTCTCGATTAAGTTCGTAAAGTCGGAGATGAAACTTCCCATCTCTATCTGAGATGATCTTATCCGGCGGTTGAAATAATTGAAGGCTACAACTGCCGGTATGGCTGCAGCTAGCCCCGCTGCCGTAGCAATGAGGGCCTCAGCTATGCCGGGTGCCACAACCCCCAAGCTGGCAGAACCCTTCATGCCGATCGCCCTGAATGAGGTCATAATACCCCAAACCGTACCAAAAAGCCCGATAAAGGGGCAGGTATTGCCTGTGGTGGCCAAAAATGTCAGTCCCTTTTCCAGGCGTGCACCCTGAACGGAGAGGGTTTTTCTAGCTGCCCTTTGCACATTCTCCATGATCGGATGCTGTGACTGAAATCCCATACCGTCATCCGGATTACCCTGAAGTGCCTTTGCTCGGCTAAATTCTGCGTAGCCCGCCCTGAAAATCTTGGCGAGCGGGCTAAACTTGAATATCTTTGTCTCCAAATAAACCCGGCCTATCTCCCTGCTGGAGGAAAAAAGTTCCAAAAATTCTTCGTTTTCCTCCCGAAACCTCTTAAGCAATCGTAATTTCATAAAGACTATGGTCCACGAAGTCACAGAGAAAAAGAGCAGAACCAAAAGAACGAACTTTACCATCGGGCCAGCATTATAAACCATCTGAACAATATCTGTCCCAAAAACACCTGATCCTAGAAACTGCAGGGAATATGGCATGAAATACACTCTTCCTTTCTCATAAATAATCAATGATTATACTAAATATCATACAATACGCAAACAAAATTACCAAAGTGAATTTCAACACAAATACAGAAATACCGGCATTTTTTGCCTTTGATTGCTTTTACTCTTATGATATTCTATAGATCTTGTACAGAAATTCCCGCACGATCTAGGGTAACCTCAAAGTCCAGGG
>JAFDDT010000289.1 GCA_019310725.1 Deltaproteobacteria bacterium
CTCGCCATTGCCAGAAAGGAGGAGGAGATGGGGAAGGGGGCACCATCAGCATAGGGGAGAATTGGTCCGTATTGAGTATGAAATGAAATATGATCAGAAAAGCGAGGGGTTCAGGGTCAGGTGGGCCTCACCAAATATGCAGCCCGTCTCGGGCTTATTGATTTAGATCGGTGGAACTGATCTTCGGTGAGTTGATCACCTAACATTGAGGGATTTTCAACCAACTGCTCAACTAATCCATTTAAGGTTACGTTGAACTTTAAATACCTAAGCCGCTCCCACTAGGCACCTTTTCCTAATAGTAATAGGGAAGAACACCACAAGAAATGACCCCCCTTTTGCAAATGGGTGTGGTTTTTGTGTTTTTGAGTAAAGCACCTGATTGAACCCAACGCCTCAATCAATGGTAAATTGGGCGAAAAAACTAATTAGGGCATTTGATAACCTCGTTTCTTGACCGGCGAGGCTCGCTAAGGGCTAAAACAGCAGAAGTGACGCTGGCACATAAAACAATTGACAATTCAATAGTCAGGGGGTTATTGATAGCAGCGGCTTGTGAGAGCAAGATTTTTTCTATCTGGAAGGAGCTACTATGCTGGAAATCAGGCTTCATGGAAGAGGTGGGCAGGGTGCTGTTACCTCAGCAGAGCTATTGGCCCTATCAGCTATTAGCGAGGGGAAATATGGGCAGGCCTTCCCCTCCTTTGGCCCGGAGAGACGGGGCGCGCCCGTTGTAGCATTCTGCAGGGTGGATGATAAACAGATCAAGATACGCTCGGAAATAAATAGACCAGATCTTGTTATGGTGCTTGATCCATCCATACTGCGAATTGTTAATGTTACAGCAGGGCTAAAGGGCGATGGAATTCTAGTAACTAATACTAAGTATACGGCAGAAGAGATTGGAAAGGAGCTTGGCTTAAAATGTAAGATTGCTGTGGTGAATGCCACGAGGATTGCCAGAGAGGAATTGGGATTGCCTATTACCAATACAACCATGCTTGGGGCATTACTAAAGGCACGGGCTTTTGTGGACCCTGAATCCCTGATTGGGCCATTAAAGGATAGATTCGGCAGGATAGCAGAAAAAAATATTAAGGCCTTCAAAAGGGCCTTTGCAGAGGCACAACTTACGTTTTGAATATAGAGAGGTATCAAAGTGACCAAGACAAGACAGGACTTAGCCTGGCAGGAACTCGAAATAGGGGCTACTCTTATTACACCGGGCAATTCATGCGAATACAAGAGCGGTGATTGGAGATCTATACGACCGGTTGTGGACAATAAAAAATGTGTAAGGTGTGGTACATGTTATATATTTTGCCCGGATGCTGCCATTCATGAAACAGAGGAGGGTTTTTTTGAGGCAGACTTGTATTATTGTAAGGGATGTGGGATTTGCGCTAATGAATGCCCTACCCAGGCCATAGAAATGGTTGAGGAGGAAGAGTAATGGGGAAGAGAATCGGACTGGAGGTTTCGTTATCTGCTGCAGAGGCAGTGAAAATGGCAAATGTAGATTGCATCGCTGCCTATCCTATTACGCCTCAGACACATATCGTTGAGCACCTGTCTGAACTGGTGAATGATGGTGAATTAGACGCAGAATTTATACCGGTAGAGTCTGAACACTCGGCAATGAGTGTATCTGCCGGTGCATCTGCTGTTGGGGCAAGGGCGTTTACCTGTACCAGCTCCCAGGGGCTTTCATTGATGAATGAGATTGTTCACATAGTTGCCTCTATGAGGCTACCTGTTGTGATGATCCTGGCAAATAGGTCTATGTCAGGGCCTATTAGCATCTGGAATGATCACACGGACGTTATGTCTATACGGGACTGTGGATGGATTCAGGTATTTGCCAATAACGGACAAGAAGTGTTTGATCACGTACTCTTTGGCTATAAGGTGGCGGAAAGTCAAGGTGTTATGCTCCCACTTATCATAAATATTGATGGCTTTATATTAACCCATGTGATTGAGCCTATAGAATTCTGGGAGAAAGAACAGGTAGAACAATATCTTCCGGATTTTGAACCTATCCATACCTTGCACCCTGACAGGCCGGTCACTATGGGCGGCGTTGGGATGCCGTATGTATTTTCAGAGGCAAAGGTTGCCCAGGATGAGCCCCTTAAGCAATCAAAGTCCGTTATCATATCGGCATGGAAAGAGCTCGGAGATATTGTGGGAAGATATTATAGCCCTATTGAGACCTATAGAAGTGGGGATGCAGAGACGCTGTTTATAACCCAGGGCAGCTATGGTGAAACTGTTTCGTTAGTCGTAGACGAACTAAGGGATGAGGGAAAATCAGTCGGTCTCGTTATGGACAGGCTTTGGAGGCCATTTCCCTTTGATGAATTCAGGGAGGCTACTGGCCAGACAAGAAATCTTATTATTATTGACAGGGCAATATCCTATGGTGGACAGGGCGGTCCCCTAGCCATTGACATACGCTCTGCCCTTTATAAGGAAAAAAATCAACCAAATATCACCAACTTTATTTGTGGCCTGGCCGGACGAGATGTAACGATCGACGATTTTAAGAATATTTATCATAAGGCCATGCAAAAGGTAAAAAAACATCCTCGAGAAGAAGATTTCGAATACTATGGAGTAAGAGGTAAGTAATGGAAATAGTTGAATCAACCAATGTCTATGCATATAAGCTGATTACCAAAAAAGACTATTTCGCGCCTGGCCACAGGGCATGCCAGGGTTGTGCAGAGGCCCTGGCTGTTCGGCTTGTTGCCAAGGCACTGGGGAGAAATGTGATTGTCGCCTCTGCCACTGGTTGTATGGAGATTATATCATCTCCTATGCCTTTTACGAGCTGGAGAGTTCCATGGATACATGTTGCATTTGAAAATGCCGCAGCGGTTGCATCAGGTGCAGAAGCAGGCATGAAGGTTTTGATGAGAAAAGGTAGAGTACCTAAAAGAAAGATAACCTTTCTTGCCATGGCAGGTGATGGAGGAACCAGTGATATTGGTGTTCAGGCCTTATCTGGTGCCCTTGAGAGAGGGCATGATTTTATTTACATATGTTATGATAATGAGGCATATATGAATACCGGCATTCAGCGTTCATCCTCCACACCATACGGGGCATCTACTACTACATCTCCGGCAGGAAAGGTGATACCTGGTCAGATAACCTGGAAGAAAAATATGCCTGAAATCGCTGTAGCCCATAATATCCCTTATGTTGCCACAGCATGCCCAAGTTACCCGATTGATCTTGTAGAAAAGGTTAATAAGGCTGCAAGGGTTAAGGGCCCGGCGTATATTCATATTCTCTCAGTGTGTCCCACAGGATGGAGACTCGCTCCGGAGCTTTCTATAAGGGCCGGTCGCTTGGCAGTTGAGACAGGTGTATTTCCCTTATATGAGGTAGAGTATGGGCGCTATAGATTTACCGAGGAATATTTAAAGATACAGGGTCGGTTCAGGCATCTGAGTGAAGAAATGATAGATACAATCCAGAAGAGGGTTGTCGAGGAATATGAAAAATTAGAGAAAAAGATAAAGATGACCGAAGGAGATTAAATGAATCCAGATGGTATTGATAAGATCTTGGCAAAGTATGAGTATAAGGATTCTTCTTTAATTGCTATCTTGCAAGATGTTCAGGAAATCGAAAATTATCTT
>JAFDDT010000290.1 GCA_019310725.1 Deltaproteobacteria bacterium
ATAGTGAAACCTAAGGCTATTGATTTTCAGGCTTCTTGCAGGGTATGGGTGTCTTTTTTTTGGATTATGCCCCACATAGTTTAGATGAGTGGGCCCGCCCGCCTCGCCTTGCTTAAATGGCGGGCGGGCGTTTCAAAATGGTTTATATAGATGGAGCCTATGATTCTAGAATCATAGTCTTGGAAACCACCCTTCCGGCATTGCGCATTAGATATTCGAGCAGGGCGAACTCGTGAGGTTGCAGCTCAATTTTAGTGCCTGTTCGGGCAACCTCCCGTGTCAGAAGGTCCATGGAAAGATCCCCTATGTTAAGACGGGTAGGCTCAGTGGTCTTAGTCGCGCGTCTAATCAGCGCCTGTACGCGGGCCAGAAGTTCGGAAAAAGAAAACGGCTTGGTTAGATAGTCGTCTCCCCCTGCTTGAAGCCCTTTGACCCGATCATCTACCGATCTCTTAGCACTCAAGATAATTACCGGTGTGCTGATCTTTTTCCGCCGCAACTCCTCGATGAGCATCAAACCGTCGAGTTTGGGTAACATGATATCAATGATGGCTGTATCGTAGGGCTCGGTTAAAGCCATATAAAGGCCTTCCTCGCCATCTGCAGCGTGATCAACCGCAAAGCCTGCCTGCTTCAGGCCCTTTGAAACGAAGGACGCAATATTCAGATCATCTTCAACCAGGAGTATCCGCATTTCTGTAAGACTCCTTTGGCTTTCTGCCAATTAGGTTTGCCTTCCTGCTACAAGTCGAGCCAGGGGTTTTCCCAAAAGGTGATGTTATTCCCTCTCGAATATCGTTAAAAAGCCCGCCGATAGATATAAGGAGTGGCCATGGCATGGTAGGGTTCTTGCTCGAGCGAAATGGCTTCGCATTTATTAACCCTATGATAAACAAAAGGGCGCTTTCATTTAAAGTATCTGTTCGCACGGCACTATGAAACCAAGAAACGCCTAATGATTACTACCGTAGCAAAAGATCGGAACTGCTCGATTAATCAACAGCAAAATGGTATCAGGTTGCCTCTTTATGTCACTTTTTTAGAATAATATACCTGGTATGCCCCCTATGTCTAACGACCATGAGGATCTGTTTCTTTGATGCTGACTTTTGCATTATTCGTTTGTAATCGTTCATATCCCTAACAGGCTCTCTTTCTATCTCCTGAATGAGATCACCTCTTTGCAATCCTGCCTCATAGGCAGGACTACCCCTTTTAACACCTGAGACCACTAGTCCTTTCTCGCCCTTCAAAGACAATGATTCTGCAAGTTCAGGGGTGAGTTCTTGGACCGATAGCCCAAAGGTTTCTTCAATTTCCGGGGCCTTGGTAGCGACCATTCTGGTCTCCTCTTCGAGCTCTCCTACGGTGACTGTTAATCTCTTCTCTTTTCCCTTCCTGATTACGATTATCTCTACCTTTTTGCCTACCGCCGTGTCCGCAACCATGGGAGGAAGACTGTTCATCTGTTTGACTTTTTTTCCATCAAAGCTAATTACGATATCTCCCCGCTTGAGACCGCCCCTGTCAGCAGGGCTGCCCTTGGTGACCTCCCCAATGAGTGCACCTTCAGCTTTTTTGAGACCGAATTTCTCCTGAATTGCAGGCGTAACTGTCTGAATGGTTACACCAAGCCAGCCCCTCACAACTTTCCCCTTCTCTTTTAACTGGGCCATAACCGATTTGGCAATGTTAATGGGGATAGCAAAACCTATCCCAATATTCCCCCCACCTTGGGTAAAGATTGCAGTATTGATTCCTATCACTTCTCCATCAAGGTTAAAGAGCGGTCCACCAGAGTTCCCAGGATTGATAGAGGCATCGGTCTGGATAAAATTATCATAGGGTCCCGCACCTATTACCCGCCCCTTTGCGCTTACAATGCCAGCAGTTACAGTGTGCCCCAGACCAAAAGGATTTCCTATGGCAACAACCCAATCACCTACTCTTAGTTTATCAGAATCCCCAAGCCTAGCGGCTGAAAGCGATTTATCAACCTCAATCTTTATGAGTGCAATATCTGTCTTGGGATCTCGGCCAATGAGCTTTGCCTTTTTTGGCTCGGATTTCTCCTTGGTAGAAAGGGTAACCAGGATTTCATCTGCATCTGCCACTACATGATTATTGGTCAGAATGAAACCGTCTTCGCTCACAACCACACCTGAGCCCAGGCTCTTCTGTTTCAACCCTTCTTCGGGTATTTCACCAAAAAAGCGGTTGAAGAATTCATCACCAAAAAAATCCCTAAACTCCTTGCCCCCAAAAGGGGAGAATCTCCTTAATCCTTTGACTGTTTTCGTGGTGCTAATATTTACGGCAACGTGGCTCTGTTGATCTGCTAACTCTGCGAAACTGTCAGGAACACCTTTTCTTGCTGAGGCATTCTGGCCGAGTCCGAATGCTAAAACGAGGGCAATAACCAAGCCCATAAGAATTTTGTTGTTTAGGTTAAGGTGCTGGTTTTTCATTCCTGCGATACCTCCTTGTCTGTCGTTTGTTTCTTGCCCCTTTATAAATGTGCCGTCCAGGCATGCCCACGTCATAGTGAAACCTAACCTATTGATTTTTGAGCTTCCGGATTTCTGTTTGGGCAACAGCCCGTTGCACAGAGAACATGAGAAAAGCTCCCGCAGGCCTAGCCGTTCATCATCACCAACGCCGCTTGCCAAAACGGTGACAAAAAAGCATTACCGTGCATGCGGATCATTCTGTAGGATAATGCACAGGTGACTCTACCCAGGCTATTTTTTCCTCCTGTCCTCTAACCGTGCAAGCCTTTCGGCAGCTTCAGCCAAACCCCTTCTGAGGGCAACAATCTCCTCTTTCAACCGGGTAGCCTCATCATGTTCAGGGGCATGTGTATGGGGTAATGAATCATGATCGCTGCATCCGCTCGCTCCCTGCAATTCGCCATTCAAATAGGCTTTGATCACATCCTTCACCATACCAGAACCACCGGTAATCGCTTGAATTCCAAACTCATTAAAGAAACCAATAGCTTTCGGCCCCATGCCACCGGCGATGATAATATCAGCCCCTAAACCCCTAATAAAATTAGGTACTTCACCAGGTTGCCCATGACTTCCGTAAAAAGGGTTTTGTGCAGTCTTGACATCTTTGATTTCCTCACCATCAATATCAACAAGCGTATAGTATGGGCACCTGCCAAAATGGTGGCTTAAAACTGCCTCTACCCCCCTATCATCTTCTGTAGCCAGTGCAATTTTCATGTTTTTTCTCCTTTCTTTCTCTCTATTCTCCCCTCGTTGCTTTCTAGTGCAGCGTGTTTGTGGGTCAATCTAGGGAGTTAAATCCTCCAGTGATCGTAATCTCAGGCCACAAAAGGATTTCTAAGAACTCATTTTCACCAGAAAATATTACACGGAGCCGACTATGTCAAGGCAAGAAGGGGGGCTTCAGG
>JAFDDT010000291.1 GCA_019310725.1 Deltaproteobacteria bacterium
TGGAATCATGCTCCACAACCTGGGCCACAGTTTGGCCCACGGGAGCTTATTTGATGCCATGAAGGTATAGAATCGGCGTCGGTTTACGATAATGCCGAAGAGGGTGTTCAAAGAGCGAAGAATGTTCGAAGAAATAGAGCTGGTAAAAGGAACGATGAATGCCAACAGAGCATAGACGAACCATTGGCTGCGTTGTCTCCCGAGGCTTGTGGATGAGTACTCGTTCTGAAGTGGTGTAAGGATATCGCGTAGAATAAACATTTGGGTTTCCTCCTTTTTCTGGTTGGATATTTCTGGTTGGATATAGAAGAACTTATGTGTCTATATCTACCATGAAAAGGAGTTGGATTCAAGCGAAAAAGTGACGTAAGTGCTTGAAATGTTTGGTAATTAAATTACAGAAATTATCAAATTACATGCCAACTTTTTGCGCTGGGTGAAGAAAAGTTTCTCGAAATTTCACGGCCAGCTCTGAAAGAGTTCAAAAACGGTGAAACTTTAATAAAGTTATTTTTTATATCTTTACTCTCAGTCAGAACAATGAGCTACTCCATTTTATAATTTCAATATATAAAGTCTGATGCTACACTCCTGGTTGAAGAAACCAGGATTTGAATCGAGAAGGCCAATGAATCGGACTGCGCAGCCGTCGCCAGGCGAGCTTGGCCATGGTGAATTGCTGCTCATCGAGAACTATCTCGCCATATACCTCCTTATTGAGGGCCTCTACTATCAATCCTATTTCTCTTTTTAGTGTGGGAAATTGATGCCTCAGACGCACACCATACTCCGTGGGCGTCTCGCTTAGAAAATGAGGCAAACCGCTATGGCGCCCCCAGTTTAGAAGTGCATTGTAGAGCTGAACTGCACTTCTGTAGCCCTTTACCCTGCGAACTATTTTATTCCAGCAATGTATCAAACCTGACCATAGCTGCAAAGCCCACAATGAAATCAGGCTCCACTGGATTTTCCTCTTTTCGCTCTTAGTAGTTCGAGAGAAAAGCCACTTAAATAGGTACCACATACCCAGGCCACAAAGAATGAGTGCAATCAATACACCCAGGCCCAAGAAACCCCAGCTGAATATCTTTTCAAAAAGCTCCGTCCACCAGCTGCTCTCAGTCGAAGATACAAACTCCGCCTCATCGCTACCGGATGAAGGAGATGCCGTCTCAGGTCGACTTCGGCTATGCATAAAAAGGAACCGCAAAATAGCTACCAGGATATGGCTTAATGGTGCGGCCGCACTTCTTAACACGCCATAGCCCATCTCGGCGGCTGTACTCAGGTAGGGCAAAAAAAGGAGTACCAGGCCCCCGCTAAAGGCAAGAACAACCACGGTAAAGGTCACAATTACCCCAATACCCTGGTAGCCTGAGAGAAAATCCCTCTGGGCGCTGCTCTGATTCCGGGCCATGCCGATCGCCAACAGGCTAAATATAAAAAATGGAAACAGCAAAAGCTCAGGTGTGGAATCCTGTATATCAATCCCTCCCTTTACAAGTAAAAGGAATTTGGCTAACAAGAGACAAAAGAAGGCTGTCACTCCTAAATCAAAGCGGGTGCAAACGGTGAGGTAGGCAGCCGATCTGCGGGCTAAGGTCACTCCCCCTACCCAAAACAAGAGGGCAAAGAAAAGGATAATAATGAGGATAAACCACTCCAGGGGATCTTTCGGTTGCTTGAAGCAGGTCAATAGCCACCATTGGTCAAAAAAAGGATGAGACCCGTAGAAGAGCACATGCACGATTCTCGATATGGCCAGCAGAAGTCCGAACACCTGGAGACCTAAAATCAGGATCACCCGCCAACCACTTCCCTGGACAACCAAGGTAAGCAGGGCTGCCAGTGCAAATGTTCCGATTGCCTCTGGTAAGGGAAAGGGTCGATGCAGTATTGAGGCTATAATAAAGGTTGCCCATGCATAGAGCCAGCTCAGCTCCATGCCCGCGCCAGCTAAAAACAAGAGGCTTCCTTTTTGGCTTTTCATTCCCTTTCCGTTCCTTTGATCCTGATCTCATCAAGGTTATAAACCTTACCCCGCACTTTATGCCTAATGTCTCCCGAGATAGGGCGAGGCCGGTACACCACGAACACCATGGGTATTTTTCGATGCGAAAAGTACCCCTCTGTAACGAGTGCGGTCATATCTTCTTTGTATGAGAAGTGAACACAGCTCACGCCCCATGTCAGCTGGATCCCGCTGTGTAATGTATCTACGAGATCCACTTTTATTTTCATTCGCAACCTAGCTAAAACCTCCAGAATAGAGGGCAATTGCTGAGGATTTCTGGCTATCGGAAGAATCGTCGGGCCACCATCTACCACACCATTGGTCACGAACCCCACAGCGTAACCCTTATGATCAAATTGAACTGCCAAGGATGCCACTGCCTCAAGGGAGTGTTCGAAGCCCTCCGCCGCATTATTTTTTGCAAATTGGTCCACGTCAAGGATTAATAAGGCCTTTTCCTGCTCCGAAGGCTCAAAAATCTTTTCCTGGAGCCGGTTGTAGCGTGCGCTTGCCTTCCAGTGAATATATCTGGCGGGGCGCCAGTGTTGGTAATCCCTGGTGCCGAGTATATAAACGGGATCCTGTACAGGACTTTTCGCCCCTGGAACGTCGAAAAAATCCCGCCTTGGCAGGGAAACTGGTTTCAGCGGAACAAGCCGTGGATACACTATGATATGAAGGTCCTCTTGCTCTTCTCTTTCCCTAAGGAAGAAACCAAAAGGATCAGCTACTTTTATATGGGGTGGCCCTACTCGATGTATGCCTCTCCGTTGGGCAACCAATTTCCACCTGAAACGTGCCCTTTGGTACCACAACAGGCCACTTTCATTTGTGAATGTCGTATCCCCGGACGAGGGAGTCAGCGAGCCATCTACAGGCATCTTCATCTGGAGCCAGACTGGCAAGAACTTGGCATTTTCCACATGTATATATAAGGTGAGCATTTCATCTGGAAATACCTTCCCTTTGTCAATCATTGAATAGCATTTTATTCCGGAGAGGCTAACCCTACTCCATACTCTCGCACCGCCCATGACGCCTAACACCAGTAGCGCCAAAACAGAGAGATCTCTTTGGCTGTGCAATAATGCTACAAAAAGAAGGACTCCCACAAAGAATTGGATCAGCGGGACAATGAAGATGGTTGGCAATCTGCTTTCTTGTGCTTCCATAACCATCATCTTAGGTGGTGGCTGCAGGTACTGGTATTTGACTTACAATCTCATCCAGAAGGTTGTCCGGTGTTCCTCCCCTTAACCGTTCCTCCTCCTTAAGGATCAATCGGTGAGCAAGAACAGGACCAACTAAATACTTAATATCATCAGGCAGCACATAGTCGCGCCCTCTTAGGGCGGCCAGTGCTTGCCCGGTACGCATCAATCCAAGAGAACCCCGTGGGCTGGCCCCAAAACGCAAGGAGTTGTTGTCACGGGTAGCCCTCACAATATCCGAGATGTATTCCCGCACCGGCAGAGAGATACGGATTTTCTTTCGTGCCTGTTGCAGTTCGGTGATCTGCTCAGGACTCGCCACTGCCTTTAGTTTAAGCAGGGGGTCATCCTCTCGTACCCCAGATGTATCTTAAGGAGAAACCTGTCCAGTTGTGCCTCAGGCAAGGGGAATGTACCTTCCAGTTCAATGGGATTCTGGGTTGCCATGACAAAAAATGGATGAGGCAGGGGAATGGTCTGCCCATCGACTGTCACCTGACGTTCCTCCATACTCTCCAGGAGACTCGCCTGGGTGCGGGGAATAGTGCGGTTAATCTCATCGGCAAGCAGGATATTGGTGATAACCGGCCCAGGTTGGTACATAAACTGGCTTTTTTGCTGATTGTAGACATTAAAACCGGTTATATCGGCAGGAAGCAGATCTGGTGTGAATTGAACCCTCTTAAAAAACCCGCCAATGCTCCTTGCCAGAGATTTGGCAATTAAGGTTTTCCCCAAGCCGGGGACATCCTCCAGCAAGACGTGACCATCGCCCAGAAGAGCCACGAGCAGCAATTCAATGGTTTGATGCTTACCCACAATAACCTGAGATATGCTTTCTTTAATCTGTTCACACAATTTGAAATCCACTATTCTACCCCCAAAAACGTTGACTAAGCGGTTACATAGCCAGTCGAATGTATCGCCTGCAAGCCTCATATCATCCTATTGCAATAATACTGGTGCAGTCGCAGACGAGCTTTACGGGATCATCTATGATAATCCATTT
>JAFDDT010000292.1 GCA_019310725.1 Deltaproteobacteria bacterium
TTCGTCACCCCAAGCTTGCTCTGTTTCCCAAATCGAAAATTCCTCGGCAGTAACTGGATACCGTTCATACCCTTGGCGGTGCTTACGCTCCAGTTGCTCAAGATTGTGGCGGGAAAGTGCCTCGCGAAGTGCCTTTCGTGTAAAAGCAGAACGACTCGTGTGGAGTCGCTTCGAAACCCTATCGACTGTTTTGACAAGATCATCATCAAGGGTCATCTGAATTGTTCTCATATTACACCTCTATAATGTGGATTTATATAGCTATAATAATCCACATTATGGACAATGTCAACTCAATTCGTTCGGCAAAGGGAGAGCTCACCAGCCGGCAAGACGCAAGCCCAAAGGGCGCAGCGGATTGGCGGCTGGTGAGGCGACTGGTTCGACATTTTTGATTAAGTCGTGATTGCCTGAAGTTGTGTGGGTACTTTGTTTAGAATAATTTCTTTAAGGTCAATTTTACGACTTGCATTATCGATGTCAATTCCTGTTATATGACCATCTTCATCATAGTCTATGACAACGCCTTCGGATATTTCTACGCTTTCCGTACTTGTTTTAGAAGATAGATCAATATACAGTGAATCTGTTTCAGGATAATAATTTAGTTTCATAGTCTGAACCTCGTATCAGGAAAGGCATTATGAATAGTCTTCTTATCATCAAGCGTTATAACTCTTAATACACGTCCACCAAGTTCTTCGATTTCTCCCCAAAATCAAAAACGGTTATGTTCTTGACGCTCAACCTTGATGGGATTTTCTATGACCTGAATACACCATTCCTTCTTTATATAAGGTCATTTTCGTAATACCTCATTTTCAAAATATTCCGTATAGTTATATTTCGACATAACCAAATGATAACTTATTTAGGTTAATATGAAAATATTTCTTGTTTCGTCGAACGTCGGGTATCAGTGGGCGCGGCTTTTTGTGATCCGCTGAATGCGCTGGTTGGCGTTAAGGTGATGGTTCCTTTGGAAGCTGTGCGCCATGCCACACTGCAACTATCCAGACGACGGCGACTTTGATTTTATAAAAAAACCGATACGGTGATACAGTTACTTCTCGGTAGGGGAGTTCTGGAAATTCCGGTACGATTCTTCCGGATTGAGGAAAGTCTTCAAGCCTCCGTAAAATTTGTTCAGTTCGATTCCGAAAACTGACTGCTGCCGAAGGTTTATCCTGTTGGATATATGACAGCGCAGAAAGAAATTGGGCTCTGGGAGAAGGGGTAAATTGAACCTTCATGAGGGCCCCTTGGCCAAAAGGGCATCGGCTTCGGCAAGGACAGTCTCTAAATCATATCCTTTCCCTGTTTCTATTTCCCTATCTCCCTTGGCCAATAGATGCAGAAGTTCTTTTTCGTGTTCAAATTTCTCATATGCGTCGACACCGATCATCACCTCTGTTGCCCGGCCTCTTTGAGTAATAATCAAAGGTTCTTCAGAGTTTTTCAATTGTTTCAAGAGCTTGGCAGCATCTTGCCTCAAATCACTCACTGGAACAATATTTGATAGCTTGCCCATTTTCCACCTCCTATTGTACTTTTGAATGTACCACCAACGATTCTATTAAGCAAGCATTTTCGTAACTACGGCAGCACGGTATTGTCGAGGACGCTGCGCGTCCTCGACAACGCGAAACTCACAGGCCCTTGTTGTTTTGTGTCCTGTCGGTATGATATTCGGCTTCCTGTTCTTCAAGGGATATCTTTTGGCCCCTTAAAGCCTTTCACCACGCCATTTGAGTCGAGCATAACAGACACATACTCTAAACATCGCTTTACTCCTTTGGCACCTAAACATTCCTCACTCCCCAACAGACGAAGGTAAAGTAATAAGGTCTGCGTCCTTCCCTCTCTTTCTATTACCCACTCTTCTTGTGGTTGCCCCAAAAGGCGTTCGACTTCTTTGCGCGTTGTTTTGCCAACTTGGATTTTGAGAAGGTTATTGCGGTCAAGTGGCACATTGGAATTTCCGTGAGATAGAATATTGTACTGCCAAGAGTCCTTAAAAACCTTTTTCACTTTGCCTTGGAGGTCAATCTTCACAAATACAATTTTTTCTCGCCTCTGCATCCCCTTTTGCCAATACCTGAGAAGTGCCAAGACATAGGTTACCCTGTTTAACAGTTTTCATGTATGATAGCCTCCAAAAAAACCGAAAGGAGGCAATCAATTGAACGAAGAAGAAATCAGAAAAGCAGCTATTCAAAGATATCTAAAAGGCAAACTAATTTACACTGACCTAGAACGCTCAAAGAAATGGTTCTTCAAATGGCTCAAACGCCATCAAGCAGGTCAAGATGACTGGTATAAAGACCAGCCCAGAGCCCCATTACTAAAGCCGACTCAAATTGAGAACACTGAAAGGCAACGCATCATCTCAATCAGAAAAAGGCTCGAATCTGAATCTTTTGCCCAAGTAGGCGTCTCTGCCATCAAGTGGGAACTTAGTAAATTAGGTCTTTCTTTCCCCTCTGATAGGACCATTAACCGTATCTTAAAGACTGAAGGCCTAGTCAAAAAAAACTTCGTATATACCCAAAGGAGTCGAATATCCATACTTCACTGAGGCGCTTTATTTTAACAACATTCATCAGGCCGATTTAGTCGGCCCTCGTTACATAAAAGGCGATGGCAAGTTCTACACACTCAATATAATGGATATATTCAGCCATCGGGTTTACCTTGAAGCTCAAAGAACCAAAGATGACCGCCACATCGCTTCCAGCCTGATGAGATGCTGGAAGAGCGTGGGGATGCCAGATTTTCTTCAACTCGACAATGAGCTGTCATTTCGGGGAAGCAACCGATATCCCAGATCCTTTGGCCTGGTGTTAAAGCTGTGTCTTTTCTATGGCATTCAACCGGTGTTTATTCCCATTGGAGAGCCCTGGCGCAATGGGGTTATTGAGCACTTTAACGATACCTATAACGATAAATTCTTTCGAAGGCAATGGTTCCCAAGCTATGGTGTCTTAAAGAGGCAAAGCAAGAATTTTCAACGCTTCCACAATAGGCATCATCGTTACAGTTGCCTTAAGGGCAAAACGCCCATGGAGGTTATCCAACAGGGCAATTATACGCCTATGACGCTGGGGCCCAATACCAAGTTGCCTCAACTCGACTATATCCCGGACGGCAACATCACTGTTATACGGTTCATCCGCAGTGACCGAAAGCTCGATATCTTTGGTGAAAAATTTGAAGTACCAAAAGAGTTAGTTTGCTTCTATGTTAAGGCAGTGATTTCCACAGAAATCCATGCTCTTAACCTATATCCTGGTAATGAATTGGTTGAGACATTTGACTATCGTCTGACTGTTTAATTATATTAGAAAACTTCTCGGGTAACCTATGTCCTGGCATTTGTCAAATAGCATAAAAAATGACTCTTAACTACTGGTCCGAAAAACCCAGTCCACTATACCCTTTATTGGCGTTGCTTACCTGTGTTGGAGATATCTTCCGACCTATTAGCCTGGTAGAGATCATAGAAAGGCTGCGGGTGCTGATCCCGGTTAAAAACATAAAACTTAAATCTTCCCTGAGTTCATCCTCATACCGCTTGCTTCGGGGGATCACTTTGGTTGTAAATTTAGCCTTCCGATCCCTGGGGACTTCAGCCTGGATCTCTCCGATGCCTTTTAGTGTGAAGCCGCGACGATAGGAGCCATTGCGATGATTCACCTTTCCTTGACCATGTTCATACCACTCACGCCCAAGAAAGTGGGTGAGCTCCATGTCCATGAGCTTCGAGAGATACTGCCCAACGTTGTCTCTGATCTCTACACGGATCATCTCAAAAAGCCTCTCAGGTTGCTCCTGAATCTCCTTGAAAATATCTACTATTTCTGGTACGCTGATTTCTACTTTCATGGGTGCTTCTCCTTTCTCTATAGGTTTTTGGTTAAAACCCTTTTAAAGGAAAAGCGCCCTTTTTCTACCCTTTTAACAATTTACACAAGATTAAGATATTGTACACTACCGTCCATCCAAATACGGTTCAAGAATTCGCAAGTGCTTTTGCATATGGAAGAAATGGCCTGTCTCTGCAGGAACTACTCGACTATTTCGCACAATATCAAGCCAATGTGCCATCTCTTCATTCGTTGCAGCACGGAACTACAAAAGGATCCGCATTTCTCGAGTGTGTTGCCTCTCTAAGTCCAGAGAACCAGCGGCAAGCTCTGTATGACCTCTGTGATCATCCTCCTCCGGCTCAACACCCGATGCCCAAAGAGGAGGTCAGACGGGATCTGCTTATTCATCTCATGCAAGGAGATGGTCACTCCCCCCTCGGCACATCGCTTTCAGAGTTGACACTTCGTGACGTGAGAAATCAGTGGTTTACAGCTGCCTCACGGCTTCCTGAATCGCCAGCTTCGGCAATTACAGCTGCCCGGGCTTTGTTAGAAACGACCTGCAAGACAATCTTGCAGGAGCTTTGTGAATCTCCAGACAGGTCTGGAGATCTCGGCAAGTTTTATAAACTGACAAGAATCCAACTGGCCATCGGCCATACACGAGGTGTATCACAAGCAGTACACCAGATTATCAACGGCCTAACTCAGGTCGTTGAAGGCACAGCCGCTATTAGTAATGCTGCCGGTGACAGACATGGGTTGGCGGAGGGCGAAAGAATAACTGAGCTATCGATAGCCAATCTGTGTGTCCACGCGGCTGGATCAGTAGCGCTTTTCCTAACTCGGGCTTACAAGGGTATGCTAAGAGGTCCAAATGAAACCAGATAAAGGCGGCAAACCAAGCTAATTTAGCCGACGCCAAAAAACGCGCTGCTGATTAGCAAACGTTATAAGGTTATGGGAATCAAATTTGGTAGGGCTTCTAAAATGGGAGGTTAAAATTTTGGATCTAACCCGGCCTGTTTGCAGAGTTCGTTGGCGGTAATTCTATCGAGTTGTCTGTGCCTTTTGACTGGAATTACTTTCTTGCCATTTGTGTAAATGGAATGATTTCCACCTTCTCTGAGCAGGTAAAAACCATTTTTTTCAATATAGCGTATTAAATCACGTCGTTTGACCGACACGTTCGACCTCTACGGGGAGCTGCTCAATGAGGGCGTTGCCCAATGGGATCTCCTTACCAAGCTCATTATATGCAAGGATCATCTCATGGAGAGCATCACGAAGCATAGATCGACAATCTTCCAAATCTTTACCTTCAGTAGCGACTTCAGGCCACTCGACAAGCTGCCCCATATAACCGGATGTAATTTTCGTATATTTTGCGGTATAGTTTACCATGGTAACCCTCCAAATTATAGTAACATTTTACGCATTATTGTGCTCAGTGTCAAACTTGAAAAACGCGGCTGTATTAGCTTAATGAAAATGTCCCCTCTAAGCTGCTGTGTTAAAATGTCCCCATTATGGAAAAGGACATTATAGCAATGAGTCAGAAGGAGAGGCAGAGGT
>JAFDDT010000293.1 GCA_019310725.1 Deltaproteobacteria bacterium
AAATTCTTTTTTTGCCAGGGCGGCCAAGGTCTCATAGGTACCCTGGAGAATCCCCTGGGTGCCGATATAGATCCAACTTCCGGCTGTCATCTGACCGTACATGGTTAGGCCCATTTCGTCATACCGGTGGAAGTTTTGCTGAGTGGCCCATGCTGGCACTATGTTGGAATTAGCGATTATCACGCGGGGGGCTTGGGGGTGGGTCTTGGCTACGTACACAGGTTTGCCGGACTGGACACACAGGGTTTCGTCCTGTTCAAGGCTCTCAAGGGCGTTTACAATTCGCTGATACTCTTTCCAGTTTCTTGCGGCGCGGCCTGAGCCGCCATACACGATGAGTCACGATGAGTTCCTCAGGCTGGATGGCCACATCTGGGTCCAGATTGTTCATCAGCATTCGAAGTGCAGCCTCGGCATCCCAGGTTTTGCAGTGGAGTTGCGTGCCAGTATATGATCTGATAGGCGCTGAAGGTCTCTTTTCATAGAACATCGGTCTCATGTTCGATACCTCCCTTGTATTACCTCGTCATACAGACGAATGCTCCGTCCTTAGAATTTTTTCCTATATGCAGAACATGTCAGGAAAAATGCTGTTAATCGTGTTTCCCAGAAGTCTTTTGAACGGATGGGCTTGCCATATCCCACGAGGTTATCCATCCAGACAACAAAACGATTAAATTGCGGCATCTTCCGAATGACAGTGCGCACGGCATCATGAAAAATGCCCGGAGGTTTGTTGAAGGGGCAGACCCTGACACAGTTGTTGCAATCCATCCAGTTTTTTACCCAAAAGAGAAAACACTTTTCAGGATGGATATACCACTTCAAGACACCTGAATGGTTGGAAAAGGATGGGCCTTCCATGGTCGGGTCCTCATGGGAGATAGCCTGAGAGGGGCAATTGATGGCACATTTCTTACAGGTCTTACAAAACTCTGTTACACCGAAAGGCCGATAGGTTTCATATTGAAGTGGGAGATCCGTGAAAACCTTGCAGATTCGCACCCGGGGCCCGAAAGGTTCGGTGACCAGAAGTCCCATGCGGCCCAATTCTCCCAGTCCCGCAGCCATGGCCAGAGGAATAGATAAGGCGGTGTCGTTTCCGCACGGTATGGCTGTGTATCCTAATCCGCGGATGAAGGCAGCAACCATGTTGGCCAAAACCGCCTGCATGGAATATCCCAAGCCTGTTGAGGCGCCGGATATGGCATCAGGAGAGTAACGCACCGAATCATAGTCCATTGCAACTGCCATAACGATGGCATTCTGGCACCCATCAGGGAGCTCAAGGGGGCGGTGTTCCACATTGATTAAATCGTATTCGTAAGAGTACACCAGGTTTGGATGAGCCCAGCAAATTCCCACCAGATCTGCCCCAAAAAACCGAGCCGCCTTCTTTATGATACGGGCGTTGGCTTCCGGGGTATTTGTGACCGGACCCCCGGTCTCTACAAACCTTTTAACCTTGTCCGCGACTTCAGTCCATGAAAAGAGCCCGAAGTTGCTCCGCATATTTCCGAAACCGAAGCCGTATTCTATATTCCAGGCGGCATTTCTGAGGGCATAGTCGAGTTTCCTGTACCCATATCTATCCTGGTACTTTATGGTCTTGTAAAGCCGATCTCCGTGGGGTCGTATCTCTTCATCCCAGGTTCTTCGTTTGAACATTTCATTTTTTTGATCAAACCGGTAGGTTGGAACAGGAAAGGGGAATCTTGGATCATCTTGTTTCAGTTCGGCTTCTTTTTCACGATTCATAGTTATATGGGCTCTATGCTGATGTTTTTGTTTTGTTTATGCGTGCAAAGGCACGTCCCCGGCGCCTGGTAAGAGACGATTAGCTCTGCAAAAGATTTCCGTTGGTGCTCACAGGTTCAGAGTTTTGGGTTGCTTTTCTTCTGGTGACCTTCACTAACCCCAAATCCCGCTTTCATCGGGAAACCTTGAGCCCGTGAACGGTGTAACTTCTCAATAAGTTCGGGTTTTGTAGGGGCTTGATTTATCAAGCCCGATATTGAAGGGTTCGATAAATCGAACCCCTACACTTTAAAATATGTGGCAAAATTACATCCCTATAAAATTTATCCCAACTTATTGAGGATTTACTGAACGGTTACCTCAAATCCCCATATAGGCCTTTTTTAAGTGTTCATCTTTCAGGAGGTCGCTGCCCTCGCCCTTTAAAGTAATACGACCATTTTCAATGACATATGCCCGGTCAGACATGGTCAGGGCCCTGAAGACGTTCTGCTCCACCAGTAGGATAGTAACCTTTTCCTTGTTAATCTTTTCGATGATCTGAAAGGTTTTCTCCACCAACATTGGAGCCAATCCAAGAGAAGGCTCATCCACCGTGAGAAGGGTAGGTCTAGCCATCAACCCCCGGGCTATGGCCAGCATCTGTTGTTCCCCACCGCTCAGGGAACCGGCCAGCTGATTTTTGCGTTGGGAGAGGCTTGGAAAAAACACATAGACCTCCTTTAGTAATTTATCCATTTTTGCCTGTGATCTCTGAGAATAGGCTCCCAGTTCCAGGTTTTCCTGGACGCTCATCAGGGGAAAGATGCGTCGGCCCTCTGGAATGTGGATAATGCCGTGCTCCACGATCTTATACGGGGGCTTTCCGATAAGCTGTTCCCCTTTAAACAGCATGGACCCCGACACCTTCTTCAGGAGGCCTGAAAGGGAACGCAGGAGAGTACTCTTTCCGGCTGCGTTTGCGCCGACAATAGAGACAATCTCTCCATCATTTACTCCTATAGCAATGTCGAAAAGCACCTGGACATCGCCATAGAAAACGTTCAATCCATCAACCGTGAGCAACAAGATACTCCTCTCCGAGATAGGCCTTTATGCAATTGGGGTCACGGGAAATCTCCGCGGGCTCCCCTTCGGCTATCATCTCGCCGTAGTTCAACACGATAACCCTGTGAGACAGCTTCATGATAACTGCCATGATGTGCTCGATAACGAAGAGGGTAATGCCGGAATCGATCATGTTCCTTATCAATTGCATCATTGCCTGCAGTTCATTGGGGTTGAGGCCTGCCATGACCTCATCTAGCAGGAACAGTTTGGGTGAAGTAGCCAACCCCCGGGCTATTTCAAGCCTTTTTCGGTCTGCAGTGGTGAGGTTTTTCCCGAGGAGATCCTCCTTTTCCCGCAGACCAACGAAATCCAATACACCTTCAGCCTTGTTTTCAGCCTTCCTCAGACTCTTTTCCCGACTCAAAGCACCTATCACTACATTCTTTTTTACCGGAATATTACCAAACGGTTTTGCTATTTGAAATGTTCGGCAGAGTCCGAGGGCACAAATCATTTCAGGATTCAGCCGGGTTGTATCCTTGTTGTTGAATTTGACAAACCCTGTTTTCGTTCGATAGAAACCGGTAATAATATTGAAGAGGGTTGTTTTTCCAGCGCCATTCGGCCCGATGAGCCCGACCACCTCACCCTTATCAATGGTGAAGCCTATGTTGCGAAGGACCGGGTTTCCTCCAAACCACTTACTCACGTCATTGACTTCGAGCATGCAATCCCTTTCACTGGTTCAATGCAGCGGAATTTCCACAGCTTGCTGACATTATAGTTCTTTTGGTAGCAATCGATTTTTGCCATCCCCATATAAGCTAGCGAAGCTTCGCCTCAAACCGACTAGTTGAGGAAAATAATAATCCATTTCTTGAAGTGAAGCTATTAGGGCTTCGTTTAACGTTCTACGGTTGCGCTGCTGGTTTCGTATG
>JAFDDT010000294.1 GCA_019310725.1 Deltaproteobacteria bacterium
ATAAGGGTGCCATTTGTGTACATCAAGAACATATTGTCCATGTGACGCTCTGCAAAATCCAGGATATCCTTTCCCTCGCTTCTGTACACAGCAGGTTCCCCACCAACCCAGGTTGTGTAGTGGGAACCCCAGAGTTCTGTCTTCTCTGTTATTATCCTATCGAGGATGGGGAAGGGGATGGTGGCTGCCGTCTTAGAGTTGGATTTTGCATAACAGCCTTTGCAATTAAGGTTGCATCTTTGGGTTGGGCCAATCACCAGAAACCCGGGTGGTCTCCTGCCATATTGAGCGGTGAAGTTGTCTACGATCTCTTTGTTTTTTCCTTTGGGAGAAAATACCATCTGCTGGACAAAGATATCGATACCCTGCTTGATAACGTTTTTTGAATACAGGCCTTCTTCTAACCTCTTGAAGGCTGTCTCTGTAAGATTAAGCATGATCTGGAGTTTTTCCTTTTGGACCGCTGGGGGCCTCTTATCCTCATTTTTTTCAAAAATATATTCATAGGCTGCACGCTCAGCCCTTTTCAGGAAAAGACTCCTTACCTTTGGACTGTTTGAGAGCACCACACCTGCCTCAGATGCCATAGAGGCCAGCATCTTGTTGAACTTATCTAATCTTTCCATGTGATATCACCTCCTGTCTAACAGCAAAGCCTATCCTGCCTTGCCTGGAGAAAGGTCTTTTCCCCTCCTCAATAATTTTTCGATAACCTGGATGGCCACCCCTCTCTCATTATCCATTACCGTAACCCCCTTTCCTGCCAGCCATTCCTTGTAAAAACGGGAAATTCCGCCGCAGACGAGCATTTCCACACCCAAGTCCACCAGACGCCTGGCAATCTCCATGGGCCCCTCTCCGTCCACATCCCATATGGCCTCCTGCTGGATGGTTGCGCCATGGGTATCAACCAAAAGGAGCCTTGAAGAAGCACCGAAATAAGGGGAAACCCTTTCCTTGAATAGTGGAACCGCAATCTTCATCTTTCCCTTTCCTAAGGTCAAAAGATTCAGAGAATTGACCATTACGAACCATTTGTTTTTTTAATAAGGCAACAACTGTGCCAGACGGAATAATAAAGACTGCTAGAATTTTATTAAGGAAAACAATGAGTTAAATGTATAGGGAGGGAAATTTAAGAAAGAATCAACTAGGATGGTGTCTCAAGAAATGAAACCTTGAAACGATTTGTTTCAGCTCTATTTCATTTTGCTATTCCATAAGGCCATATTTTTTGATCTTCCGCCATAGGGTGGTGCGGCATATGCCTAAAGCCCTGGCCGCCTGATCCCGGTTCCATTGATGTTGGTTTAAGATGGTTATTATCTTCTCAGCCTCTTCATTATGGATGGGGGAAACAGCATCAGGATGGGCATCCGTGGTACCATTGAATGTTTCAAACACATCCCCGGGCAGGTGCTCCATGTCGATCACCGGTCCCTTACAGGGAATAAAGGCATATTCGATGATATTTTCCAGCTCTCGGATATTGCCCGGAAAGGGATAGTCTGTTAGAAATGAAAGGGCTTCAGGGGTTATGCCCTCGATTGATCGCCTCTTAATGAGATTAAACTTATGAATAAAATGATCGATTAAAAGGGGAATATCCTCTCTTCTCTCTCTTAAGGGAGGCAGGCTAATTTTGACCACATTGAGGCGATAATAAAGGTCTTCGCGAAATTTTTCTTCCCTGACCAATTTTATTAAATTCAGGTTTGTGGCGGTCACCACCCTGAAATCCGCCTTTATGGTCCTGGTCTCTCCAAGGGGCATAAACTCGCCATCTTCCAGCACCCGCAGAAGATCGGCCTGAAAGGCCATAGAGGTAGTGCCGATCTCATCGAGAAATAGGGTGCCCTTATTGGCGAGTAAAAAGCGGCCTGCCTTGTTTCTCATGGCACCTGTAAAGGCGCCCTTGGCATAGCCAAAAAGCTCTGACTCGAGCAGGGTATCAGGCAGGGCGGCACAGTTGACGGAGATGAAAGGGCCGCTCTTGCGCGGGCTTAACTGGTGGATCGCCCGGGCGATGAGTTCTTTGCCCGATCCGGTGGGGCCTTCAATGAGGACGGCACTCTCGCTTTCAGCAATATCAGGCAAAAATGAGAGGATCTCATGCATCCTGGGGTGCCTGCCAACAATATCCTCATGGGTAAAGCTCTGGGTCAGCTGCCTTCTCAATTGTTCCAGTTCGGAGAGATCACGGAAGGATTCTATCCCCCCGGTGATTTTGCCATGTCTATCTCTTAGGGCAGAGGTGCTGATATTTATAGGTTTGCGCTCCCCCGATTTGGTGATAATAAAAATAAAGGGGTTTAGATACGGCTTCCCGCTGGCGATGGTTTTGTCAAGGGCGCAGTTGCTCTCACAGATGCTGGCCCGGAAGATATCAAAGCAGTGCTGCCCGATTGCCTCTTCGGTCTTGAAACCTGTGATTGACTCGGCTGCACGATTGAAGGAGGTAATCCTTTTTGTGACATCAATTGTAAAGACCCCGTCATTGATGTTCTCTAGAATGGTGCAGCAGGGGGCCAGCTGGCCGGATATGATGGTGCAGGATGGGACAGCGTTTTCAGGAAACAGGCCTGAAGCCTTAAGGTTTTGGGTCCTTACGTTTTTCATGCGAGTCTATTGAGATTGGTTGAAAAGCGCCTGCAACATAGATAACTATATCTGGAAATCCCCCTCGAGTCAAGATACTACTGTGCCAGCTTCCACATCACAATCACACACCCGCGGCCTTTGTGGACCCATATCACGACCCTCGCGAAAGTGGTTGAGAGCTCGCCCTGATTCCAATTGAGGGCAGCTATCTTCATTTGGTGAACGCATTAATTACTCATGTTGTGTTTCGGAGCAGCCCCCGAGCTGTTCTTTAACCAGGGCCAGAAATGCCTCCGGATGGCCCCGGTCTTCTCTGAAGCTGCTCGCGTCAAAGAAATACCGGTCGCCTTTCTTCTTGACATATGTACTGCATAACTTGCCGTTCAGATAATTGAGATGCAGGCCTCCCTCCTTAATAAAATCCTTAAAATGTATGAAATCGGCGGGGACATCGAATGGCTGAGCAAATGAGGGTGCAATAGCCACAGCCGTTTCGTAGGAGAGGCGAGCTATTTCTTCAAGCACTCTTTCACGAGAGCACGGCCCAGGTAAGATTTCGATCAATTCCTCGTCAATCCTCTGAAAATCCATATCAAAAACTCATGTAAAATGGATATTTCATTTCGCGTCCCCGCTGGAGATCTCGCAGAGAATGCCCCCATCTCCGCACTGAACCGT
>JAFDDT010000295.1 GCA_019310725.1 Deltaproteobacteria bacterium
TGACAAAATGATGTAGTAAATGGTGTGGAATGCTGTGACTCACCCGCGGAGACAAATTCTTAACATTTTAGGGAATGGGAGGGGATCCTATGGCAAAGTCTGGCGAAAAGAAGATTTCCGAATACGAGTTTGTTGCTAAGGCTATCAAAAAACTTCGCAATCCACCCTATAAAGGCATCCATTCCGTTTACAGCGGATTCAATCGGGCCTTCAAGGAATATTTTGGGACAAACCCTGTTGAAACCACTCAAAGATTGGCCGAGGAGGGAAAGATCACGATCCGCCCGGTAAGGGGCGGGGTCATGCTGTGATATGCACCATAAGGTTTATGGGACTCAGGACAAATCTAACCTACTGAGAATGGCTAATTAGGTCTTAGGTAATAGTCAAGGTGTAACTCCCATTATATACTCTAATATCAATGACCAATCAATTTCCCATAGGCCAAAAGATCAACCTCCCGGGCCACTTCAATGAACCTGTGATCCTTGAAGCAGTTCGAGAGATCTTTGGCGGCTATGAACTGCAGGTGCGACTTCCTGATGGTTCTCTTGATGAAGCGATATTGTCCCCCGAAGAGGCAGCCAAAATCACAGGCCAGCCAGAAGAAAAGCCAAAAGCCGAGCTGGCAGATGCCGAAAAAATCCGTCTCCTGATTGAATCAGCGCGAATTCGTTTGGCCTATGCACATGATTCTCAGTTTGCTGTAAGTATCTCAGGTATCCGCACGCTTCCCCATCAGATTGAAGCAGTTTATATGAAGATGTTACCCCAACCTCGTCTCAGATTCTTACTTGCCGATGATCCTGGTGCAGGCAAAACGATCATGGCCGGACTTCTGCTTAAAGAAATGAAACTTCGGGAGGCCATTGAGAGGATTCTCATCCTTTGTCCAGCACCTCTGACCATACAATGGCAGGATGAACTTCTGCGGTGGTTTGGCGAGACGTTTGAGCCAGTCGATTCTGCTCGCGATAAATGGAGTCTGGCTAATCCGTGGGCGAAAGAATCCCAAGTTATTGCTTCAATTGACTATGCAAAACAAGAGGATGTCAGAGAAAGAGTATGGCAGGAGCGCTGGGATCTCGTCATTATTGATGAAGCTCACAAATGTAGTGCCTATACGAAAAGACGTTCAGGTCGCGCTGACGAAGCTGAAAAAACCAAACGCTATCAACTGGCAGAGCACCTATCCAAATATGCCGATCACCTTCTACTTCTCACTGCAACCCCCCATCACGGTGATGATGACAGATTTGGTCATTTTATCCGACTTATTGATCCTGATATTTTTCCGGAACCCCATAAGGTCGGCCATGAAGCCAGAGAGATAAGAACAGATATTTTGAGGCTCGGTCCAGACTGTCCCTGGTCCGTGCGCAGGCTAAAAGAGGATCTTAAGGATATGGAGGGAAAACGTCTATTCCCGGATCGCCATGCCAACACCGTCACATTCCTGCTGAATCGTGAAGAATATGACCTGTATAAAGCTGTAACCGCTTATTTGAATGAATTTCTTGGCCAAGCTACTGGTCGCAAGAAACAGAGCGTTGCTTTAGCCAGAACTGTTTTCCAGAGGCGGCTGGCCAGCTCCACCGGGGCTATTTATGAATCAATGAAAAGGCGCCTTGAGAAGCAGCGCAACCTATTAGAAGAGCTGGAAGTTCTCACGCCAACCCAGCGTGCTCGCCGGCTGGCCCAGATCCAGGGCCGTTTGATGGACTCGGAACTTGATGAGGATGATCTGGATGATGATGCCCGTGATATTTTGGTTGATGAATTTACTATGGCAATGGAACTTGACCAGTTGCGCATGGAGATAGCTGCTTTAAAAGAGTTAACAGAAAGAGCCAGAAGGGTAAAAGTGCATGCGCCGGATTCAAAACTGGCAGCTTTGAAGGAATGTCTGACCTTTTCAGAATTTTCAGCCTTGAAGGATGGACGGGGCAAATTGATCATCTTCACTGAGCACCGGGACACCCTGAATCACTTAAGGGAACACCTTGAAAAATGGGGTTATTCAACCTGTGAAATACATGGGGGCATGAATCCCCATCAGAGAAAAGAAGCCCAGGAAAAATTCCGAACCACCTATCAAGTTTGTGTAGCCACCGAGGCTGCGGGTGAAGGCATAAACCTTCAATTCTGCCATTTGATGATCAACTACGACCTCCCGTGGAATCCAACACGCCTTGAACAGCGTTTGGGTCGTATCCACCGGATCGGTCAGGAAAGAGATGTCTATGTCTTTAACTTCGTGGCCAGTGAATCAGAGGAGGGCCAGCCCGTTATTGAGGGACGAATCTTACAAAGGCTCCTTGTCAAATTAGAGCAGATGCGTATCGTCCTATCTGATAGGGTCTTCGATGTTATTGGTGAAGTGCTTTCCTTAAACGAGATAAATCTATCAGAAATGCTGCGCGAGGTAGCCTTTGATCCACGGCGCCTGGAAGAATATCTGGACCAGATTGAGCGGATCGACCCTCAAAAGCTGAAGGCATATGAAGAGGCCACCGGCATTGCGCTTGCTAAATCAACAATGGATTTTTCTAATTTCCAGCGCTCTAACGTTGAGATAGAAGAGCGCCGGTTAATGCCGCGCTATGTTGAACAGCATTTCCTTAATAGCGCAGAAGAGACAGGCCTGAAAATTGAAGCGCGGGCTGATGGATTGTGGCGTATTCCTCATGTCCTGGCAGACTTGCGATCTGACCGTCTTGACGCAGTCCGCCGCTTAGGAAAACCGGAGCCAATTTATCGCAAGATCACTTTCCACAAAGATCATCTTGACATGGACCAGCATCTTGACGCTGTTTTATTAGGCCCTGGTCATCCTCTTTATGCTTCTGTTGATGAAAAATTGAATGAAAAGTTATTCTCTCTCTTAGGTCAAACCGGAGCTTTCATCGATGCAATGGCAGACTACCCTTACATACTTCACTTTTTTGAGATGACTATTCGAGGAATGAACACCAAAGGTAAGCCACAGCCATTGTACGGGGAGGTGGTGGCCATTCGGGAGGAACTAACAGAATCCACTGATGCTGAGTACAAGTTTTCTGTTATTCCTGCTGATTGCCTGCTTGACCTTCCTTCACACCCGCCTGCGCCAAGCGAAGCGCGGCAGGCAGGTCAAGATTCTCCCTCAAGCATTCAAACCATTGACCCAAAACCGGCTGCTGACTTTTTGAAAACTTCATACCAGATGGTTCGGCGAAAGCAGTGCCAGCAAGAACGGGAACATTTTGCTGCTGTTTGTCGAGAATATCTCGAAAAATCGTTCACTGTCAGGATCCATACGGCACAAGACAGGGTAATGCATCTTAAGGCTCGAGAAAAGGATTCCCCGGAAGTGGCTTTGGCCCGTCAGAGAGCGGAAAATGATCTAAAAGACCTGGAACGGATGAAGGATGAACGGTTAGCCGGCCTCGAAAGACTCAGCATAGCCAGCGAAGCGCGGCAGGCAGGTCAGATGAAGCCATAGAACCCCAATTAGCGGAAATAACCAGGGAAATTGATCCGGAATTGAGACGAAAAATCGAACTGGCTGCCGAGGACATTGTGATCAAATATGAAACGACTCAGGGCCGAGAATGTGAAAAAGTTGGACACCTCAAAATCGGATTCGATATACGTAGCCTAGCCCTTGCCGATCCTCAGACGGGATACCGAGACCCGGTGACCGGTGTTAGACGTATAGAAGTAAAAGGAAGAAAGAAAGGCCAGCCGATTCGATTAACAACCAATGAGTGGTACAAGGCGTCCCAACTTGGTGGTTCTTACTGGCTGTATGTGGTCTGGGATCCCCTCGAAAACCCGGATGCTGAACCGATTCGAATTCAAAATCCGGCACAGAAACTGGACCATGTAAAGCGGGAGGTAGTTACTGCGAGATTTTTCGAAATTCCAGCGGAGGCTATTACGCAAATACACAAAAAGGAGGCAAAGTAATAGATGGTTGATATTCTTTCTGATCAGGACATCGAACGTTTAATCAAGGAGAAAAAACACCTTCCAGCCAACTACCAGGGAAAAATTCAGGTCCAACCAAAAAGGGGCCATAAGGAACGTGAGCTGGATATTAAAGGTGAGGATGGAAACGACTTTCGCCTCATTCTAAGGCAAAGTCTTTTTAATCCACTGGATTTCTCAATTATTTTGGTTTACAGACCACCACAGTCCAATATACTCTTTCGTTTGCGACGATATAACGGGAAAAGCCATGAGCATACTAATCCAATAGAGGGGGGAACATTTTACGATTACCACATTCATCAAGCCACTGAGCGATATCAGCAGATGGGTGCCAGGGAAGATACCTATGCTGAACGAACGAACCAATTTTCTGACTTTCATCAGGCTATTTCCTGTATAATTAATGATTGTGGATTTGAGATTCCCTCCGGAACACAGAGATCACTATTTGAGGAGATATAAATCATGAACTTAGTAAGGATTGAACAAGACTTCCGTGACAAGGTTTGTGATAAGCTTAAGATCTCAACGGAGGGCATAGAACGGTTTCGTGTTTTTACCCCTTTTATATTCGAGGATGGGGACCATCTCGCTATTGTCCTTAAAAAAGAAAATGGCACATGGATAATTTCAGACGAAGGGCACACATATATGCATTTGACCTATGACTTAGACGAGAAGGATCTTCAGAGAGGAACGAGGCAAAAGATCATTACAAATGCGCTCTCTGTATTTAGTGTCCAGGACAGAGAAGGCGAACTAATTATCCCTATTGAATCTGATCAATATGGTGATGCACTTTACAGCTTTGTTCAGGCCCTTCTCAGGATAACAGACGTCACCTATCTTTCACGAGAACGGGTTCGGTCTACTTTCATGGAAGATTTCCGTGCATTTATGGAGGAAACAGTTCCTGAAAGCCGGCGTTCATTTGACTGGCATGATCCGCTTCACGATCCGGGCGGGAAGTATTTAATTGATTGTCGAATAAATGGCATGCCCAAACCGGTTTTTGTCCATGCACTTCCAAGCGATGATAAGACACGCGATACAACGATAACTTTGCTTCAGTTTGAAAAGTGGGGCGCAGCCTTCCGCTCTCTCGCCATTTTTGAAGATCAGGAAGAGATTAACCGAAAGGTACTTGCCCGATTCAGCGATGTCTGTGAAAAGCAGTTTTCTAGCCTCGGTGTGAATTATGAAAGGATAAAGCGTTATTTGGAAGAAACGATGTCGTAAACAAAGAAAATGATAGCCAGCTTAAAATATGCAAGCACTGAAAGAAATTTTACTGCAAGGCTTCGAATCCAAGGACTTGGATTATAAAGGCCCATGCCAATGGGATGAGAAAGATAAGAAGGCTTGTTGTGAAATTGTGAAAGACATTTTGGCTATGGCTAACACTCTTGGCGGCTACATCATAATAGGGGTTAGCGAACAGAAAAATGGGTTTTCATGGGAAGGGTTGTCCCCTGAACAGGCTAAATCATTTGAAACGAGTCGGCTAAATAGGTTTTTCCAAAATTATGCAGATCCGCCCATAAATACTCTCCTTAAGAAAGTCGATCATGATGGCAAAACTTTTGCGATCATTGAAGTTCCACGCTTTTCTGATACTCCTCATATTTGTCAGAAAGATTTCCCATTGGTATTAAGCTCTCCCGCATTGTACGTCCGGACAGATACAAATGAGTCAGCCCCACTAAAGTCCAGCAGCGATTTTAGATCCATTGTAGAGCAAGCAATACGGA
>JAFDDT010000003.1 GCA_019310725.1 Deltaproteobacteria bacterium
TGCAAGCAAGGCGAGGCGGGCGGGCCCACTCATCTAAACTATGTGGGGCATAATCCAAAAAAAAGATACCCATGTCCTGGACTTTGACGTTATCCTGGGAACGAGCATTGGCGGCTTGTTTTGGGGAAGAAATATATGCTATAATAAATCAATATCATCTATCTCTCACACAAGTCCTGATTCCACAGGGCAATAAGCGCTCCAGGGTTCATGGAAGGAAAAAGCTATGGCAGACCGAAAAAGTAAAGATAAATACGCAGAGGCAGGCGTAGACATAGATGCTGGTAAAAGATTTGTTGAGAGCATAAAACCAATCGTCAGCACCACCTTTAAGTCAAATGTTATGAGCGATCTGGGCAGCTATGCCGCTCTTTACTCTCTTGGTTTAGGGAATATTAACAAACCTGTTCTCGTCTCTTCAACTGATGGAGTAGGCACAAAGCTCAAGATAGCCTTTATGCTCAACAAACATGATACTGTAGGAATAGATCTGGTAGCCATGTGCGTCAACGATATTATCGTACAAGGTGCGACTCCTCTTTTTTTTCTGGATTACCTTTCAATGGGCAACCTCAATCACGACACAGCTGTCGAGATAATACGGGGTATCAGTAAGGGCTGTGAGCAGGCGAAGTGCTCCCTTATCGGTGGGGAGACAGCAGAGATGCCGGGATTTTATCCCCAAGATGAATATGATCTTGCCGGGTTTACTGTAGGATTAGTAGATGCTGATAAGATTATTGACGGCAGTGACATAGCTATCGGACACCAACTCATCGGATTAGCCTCCAGTGGGCTTCACAGCAATGGTTACTCCCTAGTTAGAAGGATATTTTTTGACGGACTCAAGATGTCTGTAGATGAATATATCGAAGAATTCAACCGGACCCTTGGGGAAGAACTGCTTGAGCCAACACGGATCTATGTAGATACCATAACCCCCCTCATTAGGAATTTTCACGTATCTGGCATCTCCCATATAACTGGTGGCGGGATTACCGAAAACCTCCCCAGGATACTCCCAGCCCACTGCCAGGCGATAATTAGCCGATCCTCCTGGACGCCCCAGCCCATCTTCCATTTCATCCAGAAGGCTGGAAATATCAGCGAGAAAGAGATGATGAAAACCTTTAATAATGGTATCGGGATGATAATCATCGTCGCCGAACAGGATGTTCAGGGTCTTATGGATCAGATTATGGCGACGGGTGAAAAGGCTTTTCAAATGGGATGGATAGAGGAGAGAGATCCCGGGGGTTCTGCCCTGAATTTCATTGATTGAGGTTGTAACCTTTGCCGGTTCTGATAAGCAGCTGCATCCTTGGTATTCGGTGCCGCTATGATGGTAGTCATAGCCGGGTTGATGAGATCGTCACTAAGGCGCGCAAAATACACCTCATCCCTGTTTGCCCTGAACAGTTAGGTGGACTACCCACACCCCGCGCACCATCCAACATTTTTAACGGTGATGGAAAGACGGTCCTCTCTAAGCGCGCGCGGGTAATAAACTCTTTGGGTGAGGATGTAACACAGGCCTTTCTGAAAGGTGCTCGGGAGACCCTTAACCTGGCAAGGATGACCGGAGCAACAAAGGCACTCTTAAAGCATAAAAGCCCCTCGTGCGGGCTTGCTACCCCTTATTGCGAGACAGATTCTGCATATGGCGTTGGTGTAACAGCAGCCCTGCTTCTCAGCGCTGGTATCGAAGTAGTTGAAGTAAATCCAGATAAAATAGAAACGGATTTTATTAGATACCTCGGACTCTAATGACGTATTCAATCAGCTAACCGCGTTCACAGTTTTCTCGCTTCAGAGAGACACCGTGAGCCGTGCATAGGTATCACCAAATCAGGCCAAACCAAGAAACATCTAACTCAGAGCTCGGTGCGGGACACGCGAGCGAGAGATATTTGCAATCGATTTCTCACTATCCATGAAGATAGGCCCTGGCGATCGTCTTTTCTTCCAACAAGGCATCGATTTTCCCCTGAATCTCTCGTCGATCAGGATTATTCTCCCAGGCCTTCCAGTCTTCAACGCTGTTCCAGGTGCTTATCACCATAAATTCATCCGGATCACTAATCCCTTTTAGTGTTTCACCGGAGATATATCCCCTTTGGGCCATGGCCCTTGTTCGCAGATCCAGTAAAAGTGGAAGCAAATCCTTTTGTCTGCCCTTTGTCACCTTTCTTGTAATGATAACCTTAGTCGCCATGTTACACCTCCTCAAATAAAGAGTTAACTGTAGACGGGCTGTTGCCCAAAGGGAAATCCCTTTTCACTGGGTCTAAAACATTTTTTGACAAATCTAGTGCTCCCCCCAGGCGATGTCAAAACTCGCCTTTAGGGCTCAAACAGTTAACATCGCTTATCTTCCACTTCGCCAAGATTTGTTCGCAAAAAACGTTTTGATGATCGCTCAAAGGGACTTCTGTTTGGGCAACAGCCTGTAGAATGCCAACTGCTCTTACATTACTCCTGCCACGGGAATTTATCAACACAGATTTCTACCCTCCCCCTGCCATCATTCAAAAGACCTTTGGTACAATATATCTTGCAAGAAAAGAATTCTTTAAAGAAGTGTTATTCTATTAGAGAATGAGTAGGCGTTCACAGGTTCAGAGTTCACCCCTGCCCGAGACGGATGGCCCGTCCGCCGTAATACTATGGATGGCGGGCAGGCGGGGTTCAGGGTTAACTTTCCGACACGGTCAACAAAGCATATATACACCTGGAGTTCCCTTAATTTTGAGGAAACGCATTGTCTCTAAGCGAAAATTTGCTGGGAGCAGTGGGGTACCCATCGAGGTGAGCAGGAAGGGGGAAACCCCGCCTTTAGGGCCGGGAAGAGGCAAGTATTCCCCACCTGCGAACCCGATAGGGTCACTGCGGGAGCCTTGAAGCGAAGAAATAACGGGTTTTCCTTACCCTATCTGGGCTTACAAGGAAGATTAATAGGTTCGCCAACCCCAATTAGGATTTTTGAGGAAAATCTAGACATAAATCCCTTGACAGGCATAGGAACTCAATGGAATATAATGTCTTTCTAAAGATACTTGCAAGCGAAGCCGCGCCTCAAACCGATCCACCCTCCGTAGCGGGCTACTGCGGACACCGTCGGCCCCATAGCCTTTGGCATCGGACGAGGACGGGCGAGTGGAGAAAAATCATATTCCATTATTTGAGGCGAATGGATGTTGGTTTCATCTAAGGTTATAGGGTTGCGCTGCTGGTTTCGTATTACGTTAACCGTTTCGAGCTGCGCCCGCCTGCTAACGCCTGGGTGAAGCAATGGCGGGCAGGCAACCGGAACCGTTCAATGATCCCAATTATCCTTTGCTTAGTGGTATTACAAAAACATGACATTGATCCGCCGTGAGTCTGGCGGATAAATGTTAAGATCTTGGCTTATGAAAACATCTAGAGACAAGGCATGATCGGTATATCAAAACTATACTGCGGAACAGTAGAGCCGTCTGATCCCATCAGATACGGCAGGCATTCAAAGGATCTACCTGCCCACCTGCAGCAATTTTCCTCTGATAAAAAACCCGTAGTCGTTTGGAATATCACCAGGGCATGTAATCTAAACTGCATCCACTGCTATGCCAAGGCTGTTCACCGAACCAACGATGGAGAATTATCCACAGAGCAAGGCATCAATCTCATTGATGATCTGGCCGCCTTTGGAGTTCCGGTTCTTCTCTTCTCTGGAGGCGAACCATTGCTCAGGCCCGATCTGGTTGAGCTGGGCCGGTATGCTGTGGATAAAGGCATGCGGGCAGTTATCTCTACAAACGGCACGCTCATCAACAAACGAGTGGCCATAAAACTAAAAGATGTTGGCATCTCCTATGTTGGTATCAGCCTTGATGGATTGGAAATGGTGAATGACCGTTTTAGAAGGATGAAGGGTGCCTTTCGCCTGGCCTTTGATGGAATAAAAAACTGCCAGAATGCGGCACTCAAGGTAGGACTTCGCTTCACCATAAATAGGCTGAATGTCGATCAGATACCGGGTATCTTTGATTTCGTGGAGGAAATGAACATTGAGCGGCTGTGCTTCTACCATCTTGTTTACTCTGGCAGGGGATCAAATCTTGTCGACCAGGACCTCTCGCACGATGAGACCAGGCAGGTGGTAGACCTCATCATAGACAGGACTATGGACATGCACACCAGGGGATTGAAGAAGGAGGTGCTCACCGTGGACAATCATGCTGATGGCGCCTATCTGTACCTAAGGATGCTCAGGGAACATAATCCCCGCGCCCCTGGGGTCTTGGAGCTTCTCAAAATGAACGGAGGAAACAGCTCGGGCGAAGGGATCGCCTGTATAAGCTGGGATGGTCAGGTGTACGCAGATCAATTCTGGCGCCAGCACTCCTTTGGAAATATTCTTGCGAGGCCCTTTAGTGAAATATGGTCTGACGTGTCCAACCCTTTGATGGCTCAACTCAAGGATAAAAAGAGATATGTCACAGGAAGATGTGCCCTGTGCAGGTGGCTTGAAATATGCGGTGGTAACTTCCGCGCCAGGGCTGAGGCTGTAACCGCAGATATATGGGGAGAGGACCCTGCCTGTTATCTGGCCGATGAAGAAATCGAGGGATCTTAAGGTTTTCTAGCAGATGAAAAAAATGCTCCTGTCTTTTCTTTCTTCGCTCAAACTCACGATCACTCTTTTGATTATCATCGCTGCTCTGTCTATTCTGGGCACTGTTATTCCTCAAGAGTATGGAGCGGGCGAGTCGTTTACCCGTATGAGCCCCGGGTTGGTTAAAACCTTTCGCTCCCTTCAGCTCTTAGATCTATACCACTCTGTCTGGTTCATTATCCTGATGTGCCTCCTGTCTCTGAATCTGATAGCCTGTTCTCTGAAGAGATTTCCCACTTCATGGAAGCTCTTCGCCGTAACACCTTCCCTTGATAGGGCCAGGCCCTTTAAAGATCTCCCACCTGACAACATCGTGATGATTGAAGGGGAACAGAACGAAACTGCCAGCAGGGTGGAACATCTTCTCATGAAAAGATACAAACGCTTCAGAAGTAAGGACACAGATACGGCTACCATCTTCTATGGAGAGAAGGGACCTTACTCCCATTTCGGGGTGTATATTGTTCATGCCAGCATCCTGATAATCATTGCAGGCACAATCATAGGCTCGCTGTGGGGCTTTGGGGGCTTTGTGAATCTTGCTGAAGGAGAATCCACTGATACGGTTTATGTGGGGCGGAAAAAGAGTCTAAAAAAGTTGGATTACGCTGTTCGGTGTGATAAATTTTGTATCACCTACTACGATAACGGAATGCCCAAAGAATATCGGTCAGATCTCAGCTTTCTTGAAAATAATGCCGTTATTTTCCAGGGACCACTCCTCGTCAACCATCCTGTAACGGTCAAAGGTATCAAGTTTTATCAGGCCAGCTATGGCACCATTCCTGGTGGCCGAGCACACATGACCATTACCAGGGAAAAATACAAAGCAACCACCCTAACGGTTAACCTGAAGGATTCATTCTATCTGAAAGAAGACGGAGCAAAGGTGACAATACAAAGGGTAGAAGAGAATTTTATGTCCATGGGGCCGGCTGTGCTCTTGAGTATTCACTCTTCTGAAACAAACATGCAGCTCTGGGTGTTTAAAGACATCGAAAAAATGAAGCACATTATCCCTAACCTATTACAAAAGGTCCCGAAATTTAATCCTGGTCTTTTTAAACCATACTATTTTAAGCTTAACAGTATCGCACAGACTTACTATACTGGTCTCCAGGTGAGCTATGATCCCGGTGTCTCCACAGTAGCAATTGGCGCATTTTTTATCGTAATTGGTTTTTTCTTTACCTTCTTTTCATCCCACAAAAGGCTGTGGGTTCGGGTGGATGAGTTGGAAGGGAAAACCAGAATAATGGTAAGTGCCCAGAGCAATAAAGATCCTGTTGGTCTGGAGCGGGAAAGGGAGTATCTTCTCAGGCACTTTAAGAAGGGCCCATAACAATATGATCATCAATACCACAATCCTGAGCTGGGTCACCTTTATCTATTTTGGCTCAGCCACTTTCTATATCTTCAGGATGGTTACTGGGAAAGAATTCTGGGGAGCACTTGCCTCATGGAGTGCCCTTGCCGGGCTTATTGCCCAAACCGCTGGCTTGATCCTCAGGTGGTTTGAGTCATACAAGATGGGAATCGGACATGCGCCTTTGTCCAATCTGTATGAATCGCTCATCTTTTTTGCCTGGACTATAGTTTTCCTTTACCTCATCGTAGAATGGCGGATAAAAAGCAGGAACATTGGCGCCTTTGTGATTCCCTTTGCCTTCCTCTCCATGGCCTTTGCCTCCTTTTCGCCCAATGTAAACACCAGGATACAGCCCTTGATCCCTGCCCTACAAAGTAACTGGCTCATAAGCCATGTTATTACCTGCTTTTTTGGATATGCTGCACTTGCCATAGCATGTGGCCTTGGATTCATGTACCTCCTGAAGGGACTGGAAAAGGAAGAAAACTCAGCGCCCTTCTTGAGGTTTTTCCCGCGCAGGGAAATCCTGGACGAGCTTACCTATCACAGCGTGGTGATTGGCTTTATCTTTCTCACACTGGGGATTATCACCGGTTCTGTTTGGGCGTACTCTGCATGGGGGTCTTACTGGAGCTGGGACCCAAAAGAAACATGGTCTCTCATAACGTGGCTTATCTACGCTGCGATGCTTCATTCCAGATTCCTCCGGGGCTGGAAAGGGAAGAGGATGGCCATAATGAGCATAATCGGCTTTGTCTCAGTGCTCTTTACCTATTTCGGAGTAAACTATCTTCCCGGTTTGCATAGTTATTTTTAGATATACTTATTTAAGTGAGCTAAAGTGACTAAAGCCTGCCCTGGAACTATTTGCTCTCATCAGCCCATGAAGTCTGTAAGCCAGTATTTATTTGAGTCAGTCTATTAAGCCTATAAGGTCAGGATTAAAGGTGCCTAATTCAACCAAATTCGTGTCGGCAACAAGTGACAAATGACGATTTGTTGACGGTTGCCCGTAGGGGCCAGAAACGGGTATCAAAAAACATTAGACCCATGATCAGATCCATATTTGTCTGGGCAGTCTTTGGGATACTCAATACCTTCATCTGGGCACTGGTTGCGATATTGTTATCCCTTTTTTCCCGCAGCGGCGGGTTAGTCCATTTCTACTCTGCTGTCCCTTGGTCCAGGATTATTCTCTGGGGCAGTGGGGTTCGGGTGGAAATTAGCGGGCTTTCAAAAATAGACAAAGAAAAGAGTCATATCTACATTCCAAATCACCTGAGTTTCTTTGATATATTCTCCCTGTTGGCATATCTCCCGGTTGATTTTAAATTTATTCTTAAAAAGGAATTGATGCATATTCCAATCCTTGGCTGGGCAATGAAGAGAGCAGGACATCAGTATTGACCGCTCCTCTCCAGCAAAGGCCAGGTGTACCATTGACCGGGCGGTTGATAAGATAAAAGATGGGAACTCATTCGTAATATTTGCCGAAGGAACTCGCAGCTACGATGGGCGCTTGCAACCATTGAAGCGAGGCGCCTTTCGCCTTGCCGTTGCCTCAGGCTCTCCCATTGTTCCAGTAGCAATCAAAGGCACCAGGGAGATTATGCCAAAGGGGAGCTTCAAGATACACAAAGGATTCGTCACTATTCAAGTCGGCACACCTGTTGAAACAATCAACTACACCAAACAAACCATGCCTGATCTTGTCAACAGGGTTACCGTGGCTTTGAAGACCATGTTGGAACAGGAGAAATAGATTCCTTATTTCATGACAGTGCTGGTCGAGGGTTTGGATTAATGGTATCAGGAATTATTACCATAACAACTGACTTTGGTGAAAGAGACCCCTATGTGGCAATGATGAAAGGGGTCATCCTTACTATTAATCCAGATGCACGGATAGTAGATACAATCCACCAGGTACCACCTGGTTCGATTCTAGAGGGGGCTTCAATCATTAAGCAGACCTACCAATATTTTCCATCAGGAACAGTCCATCTGGCAGTGATTGATCCGGGTGTAGGCGGCAAAAGAAGGCCAATCGCTGTGCTGGCTGACAACCATCTCTTTGTAGGTCCCGATAACGGCCTCTTCTGGCCAGTAATAGAAACACAGGAAAACAGCGAGGTGATTCATCTTTGTGATAAGATGTACTGGATGCGGGAAATCAGCCCCACGTTTCACGGTAGAGACATCTTTGCCCCGGTCGCCTCCCATCTGTCAAAGGGAATTGACCCCTTTCTTATGGGTGAAAAAGTTGACAATCCAATCACCCTGGCCAACCCTCTTCCCCGTGAAAATAGCAGCGATCTTGTTGGCAAGATCATACGGGTGGATCATTTTGGAAATCTCATCACAAATATTACGAGGGAGCACCTCAACCTATTTCCTGAATCGAAGGGTTTAGAGATTAGGGTTGGCACTCTAACTTTAAAGAAAATCAGCACCACCTACGGTGACGTATCAGAGGGCGAACCACTTGCACTGATAGGTAGTTCTAACTTACTGGAGATAGCCATTAACAGGGGTAATGTGGCACATGATCTTGGCCAGGAATTTAAGGTAGGTACCAAGGTAACTATTGAATTTCATTAGTCAGTAGTCATTTATCACTTGTAAGTTAGGATAATACCGAGGAAATTTCAGATCTAACCAGTATCTGATGACCAGCCCATTATAGGATTCGGAAAAGATCTGGGAATTTTTTCCTTCCGATATTGATGTGCTTTTACACACTCTACCCAATTTGGATATGGAGATAGATAGTTGCAATGGGGAAATTTTATCCAGAATCAAAAGTTGAGATACAGGGGTTTACGGCAAAATACTATGATACAATAATGGATATCTTGTCATTTGGTTTTTATGGTAGATTTATTGGTAATGTTATATCGAAACTTGAGATAAGTGATGAGGATTATATTTTGGATCTCGGGTGTGGGACCGGCAGAAATGCCTGCCTTATGAAAAATCACCTAAGCGAAAAGGGATATATTTTTGGTCTTGATGTTTCTGAAGAAATGGGCAAAAAATTTAATAAAAAAACAAGAGATTTTGAAAATATTGCATTTAAGAATCAACGCATAGATCTGCCGTTTTCACTTGAAGATAGATTTGATAAGGTCTTTATCAGTTTTGTCCTCCATGGATTCCCCCATGAGGTCAGGAAAACAATTATTAGTAACGCCTATGAAAATTTGAAAACCGGTGGAACCCTTTGGATATTGGACTTTAACGAATTTGCATTAATGGATATGCCATTTTATTATCGTATTCCCTTTGTGACAATTGAATGTCCTTATGCATTTGACTTTATAGAACGGGACTGGAAAGAGATATTGAAAAAATCAGGGTTTGATAATTTCACAGAAACATTATATCTCAAGTCCTGTGTTCGCCTCCTGGCAGCAAGCAAGACATGACAAAATTTTAAATGCACTCTTTCAATTCCTATGTAACATCTTGCAATGCTTTATGTATATTCCCTTTTTTATAAATGAGTTTTACCCCTCTTTCTTGCAGGCGTTGAATTTCACTCTTACCTATGTGAGCAGAAATGATGATCACACAGTCTTGCAACAACCCGTATACATCCAGTGTCTTTAGATGCTGTTGCGTTTTGGCATACGGGTTATTTCGGTTTTCAACCCACTTGATTTGCCCCCCATTGAGTTCATAAATAAACATCTTGCCAGCCATGCCCAAAATCTTTGGTGAAAGAAACCTCTGCGCCCCAGGGCAGGGCATCTTAAAACGATTCTAGCTGCTTGATTGAATATGAGCCACTGATAGAAAAGTACGGAGATCCCCTGATCCACTTTGCCATTGTGTGCGCCTCCCTTAGTTGCCCGGACCTTAGTAAACAGGTATACGAAGGGGATCAACTAATTGAGCAATTGGAAAAGTAGGTCTACCAGTTTTTACAGAATAGAAAAAAAGGTCTTCACATACGCAGAGAACAGGGGGAGGTGTTTTTTTCGCAGATCTATAAATTTGACAAGAAGACCTTTCCTAATGGGGCAAAGGATGCCATCTCCTTTATCACCCGTTTCATAGACAATGAAGAGGACCGTAAATACCTACGCTCGGGAAACTACGAGATCAGGTATCTCGATTACGACCGGGGTCTCAATACGTTACAAACCGCACGGTAAAGGCAACCTATCTTTTCCCCCACCCCCATGTTTCGCCAGGTGTGTAAAACTTTGCCAATAAAATGGAACTTATTCTCTCAAAACCTTGGTATTTTCTTACATATCTGTGGGAGCACTTCTGCAAGACATACGTAACTATTTGAGATCTATTGAAATCACGAAAATGGGGTATTTTGCATGATTCTTGCAGTCTAAGAAAATAAGACTTGGTACAGGGATCTTCGTGGCAGAACCACCCAATTTCACCGAAAGGATGACGGCAAAATATCTGTTCAGCGAGATTTGTGACACCCTATCGTAGCCTACGGAGTTTTGTTCACGATCGCCAGAATACCCTGCAGCGACTCGACTGAACTCGACGAAGTCTTGCTGCAGGGAGCTTCATTGAGATACCGTATTTGATGGTATCCGAAAAAAGGGAGGGCATAATTTGAGCCAACTCACTCGGATCTTGCTGGAGCGTTTAGAAAAAAAAGACATGGAAGCAAGCCTAATTCCAGGTTTCATAAGGGATCTCGCAAACACTCTTCTGGTTAATCCCCACATAAGCCATCTGCAGGCGAACAAGCAGTTGCATTTGCTGGGCTGGGATGATGTTGAACTGGACTATCATACTCTCCAGCTGGCCATAGCATACCTTGAAGCGGAAGGCTTGGAGACCTCCCAGAATAAGCCGGACCGGTTGGCAGAGATTACTTCTCGGCTGCACAAGAGCAGCGCTAAGGTCAACTGAGTGCGGTAATAGCAGCACAGGCCCCAGCATATTTACCGAATTAGGAGACACTCGAAGTGAAGCTCACCTTCACCAGCGTTCCAGCTAATGGGCCGGATCAAGAAACGTTTTAGGCTAAGACAAAAGGGATCTCGGCCAATAGCCTGATTTGAATTGACACTGGAATGTCCTTGCCATAAACTACCACCATCCAAAGGCACTATCAAACCACCTGATACAGCATGTAGGTTCAGTCAATCCCCATGTTTGCATAGAAAAGCGGTGCTATATGGCAATTCTTTTGTGTGCTGCATACACGAAGACGAAAATTGAAGGATGTGCTGAAAAGCGCGATAATGGGTATTGGAAGGCCGATGAGTGGGCAGATGACAAGTACTACAGGTGCCCTAAATGGCAGCCTGGCAGGATTTTTTGCTGCACCCCTGTATGGATTTTGAAGGTAATCCGTAAGGCCTTTCACTGGCTCGTCCACAAGGTGCTCGCTGCCTGGAAATCACCCACATTTCTTATGTGCATCTTTTATGTGGTGTCGCTTTCCGTGTCACACTGGCTCGGGAAGCTATTTGGGTTTGATATTCCGGCCATCACGAGCCCTACGAGCCCCTTTGGCCCTGCAATCGCCTATGGAAGACACAGGATTCTCCAGGCCGAGGAAAGAAGCACCCCGGTCATCATGTGCTGGACAGAAACTGCGGATCCCAGAGTCGGCTATTCTGGACTGAGGCTGCAGTATGAACAGCTACAACACTATACCGCCCCCTTCCATAGCGCATTGCCACAGTACAATACAAAATCGGTTGACGGAGAATTATCTCATCGCGGTCCCGCACTGGCCTTCTTTAGGGATAAATTCTTCCTGGCATGGACCGAAAAGGGGAAGGGGCACAGAATAAGTATTACCCAGTCTGCAGATGGCGGGGATACGTGGTCTAACAAGATTACGCTCGAGATTTCCTCCCCCTCAGCGCCGGCCCTGGCCGTATTTAGGGATCGACTCTACCTCGCCTGGAGAAGTAAACCAAGACAAGGATCATACCTGAATATCATGTCAAGTGCCGACGGAATGCGGTGGATAAACGAAACCAAAATGGGAGCCCGAGCCGAGTCAGGCCCTGCACTAGCAAGCTTGGGTTCACTGCTTTTCATTGCCTGGAGCAACAAGGATAGCTATCGGCTCAATGTGAGGAGCAGCCAGGATGGTATCTTTTTTAACAATGAGGTAACAATTGACGAAACAACTGACAACAAGCCTGCCTTGGGCACAGATGGGAAATGCCTTTACCTGGCTTGGCAAGAGAAAAGTGATAAGGGTCTAATAAAAATGCAGCGAAGCAGGAACGGGACCGATTGGGAGAAGATTTCGGTGAGTCCTCTTCCGGCTTGGCCCCTGAATACCGGTAACCCAGGGCTGGCTTCAGCTGATAGATGCCTCATCATTGGTTGGGCAAATCCAACATTGCATATCGCAGGAAAGATATATTGACCTTCCATCCTACCCAAATTCCTTCAAGGCCTAACCGCCCCTGTTGATGCTTCGAGATTCCAGACCAGAATGACTCACAATAGTCCCATTACAATTGCCAGTGGCGAATTTTTTTCAAGACTTGCTTGGGTGATCTTACATCACATGCCACCCGCTGAAGCCAGCAAAAAGGTTTCACAGGAACACCTCAAGAATTTTCCCAAAGCAGGGTGGCTGCACGTATGACTGAAGGCTTACTGTTTCTTCTCTTTGGCCATCCTGGAAATTTTTTTCAGTACTTCTTCCAGATTTTCTAGTGCCTTACCATACCCGGCCCAGTTCCCCTGGCGCATATCACTCACTGCTTCATTATAATGCTTCAAGGCCAAGCTACCTAGACTGTAAATACTCAACGTTTCTGGAGCAAGCGGTGAAACAGGTTCCTTTTTGGCAACGGCATCTTCCAAGATGCCATTCAGGGCCTTTTTAAGATCATCGTCCATTCTGAGGCGATTGCTAAAGGCAACAATAACCCTTTTTAGTTCCGGCAACGAAGCGGCTTTTGATCTATCTACTACCGCGGAACCAAGGGCTCCCTTTCTTTGGGACTTTCCAAATCCTCTGGGTTGAGGTGATGCTGTTGGGGACACCTCTTCTTCTTGCTTTGCCTCTAGGTAAACTGGTTCCACATAAATAAATGAGTCACCAATAGGAATAGCGAGAAGATTGCCTCTGATAACCCTGGAACCTCTCTGACCCCACAAGCTCAACTCCCGGGAGATATCCGTCTGCTGATCAACCCTGGCTTCAATCTGCATGGGCCCGTAGACCAGTTTTTCCTTGGGTAGCTTATAAACCAGCAAACTTCCGTAGTTAGGCAGGTCACTCCTGGCCGCGAGCCAACTTATCATATTATCCTTTTTAGAAGGAGTAAAAGGTAGCATCAAAAGAAACTCTTCTTTCTCTGCCTCGGGGAGTTTCATAATGACGTAATAGGGTTCCATTTCTTGGCGGCTATCACCATAAACCTCATCAGGGGTTTGCCAGAGGTCCTCCTGGTTGTAAAAGACCTGAGGCTCTTCCATGTGATATGTTCTATACGTACCTGCCTGGATCTTGAAGAGATCTTTGGGATACCGGATATGCTTTTTCAAACCGGCAGGCATTTCACTAAAGGGCTTGAATAGATCGGGGAACATGCGGGCGTAAGTTCGAACGAGAGGATCAGTTTCATCAATCACATAAAAGGATACACGGCCATTATAGGCATCTATAGTCACCTTGACTGAGTTCCGAATATAGTTGAGCCTTTTTTTATCAAGAAGGCTGCGCGATCGGTGAGAATAGGGATACATATTAGATGTCGTATAGGCATCTTGAACCCAGTAGAGCTTTCCTTCAGAAATAACCAGGTACGGATCAGAGTCATAATCGAGCAATGGGGCAATTGTGCGTACCCGCGTACCGATCCGGCGGTTATACATTATTCTGGTCTCCGGGCTCAAATACGTGGTAAATAGTATCTGGGGATCGAAAAATTCAAGGGCAAACAAAAGCCTTCGAGCAAATGACTTGATTGGAACCCCTCCCCGTCCCTGATAAACGGTATACACATTCTTGTCCCCCTTGGCGTAATCAAATTCATCTGTTTTAGTCTTTATGAGAACATATTCATGGGTTTTTTCCCCATAGTAAATCTCCGGACGATCTACCTTTAGGTCAGCATGAAAGGAAGGAGGGAGGTCTTTGATTAAGAGCCGGGGAAGTCCTTCCCTAGTCACTTCGTTCACCGGGCTTAGGGCCAATCCGTAGCCATGAGTATAAATCAGATGTCTATTAACCCACGTATTTGCCTGGGGAGGAAGTTGGTTTACTACCAACTCTCGGGCAGCGAGCATGACTTGCCGAAGCTGGTTGTCAATGAGATAACGATCTACATCTACGTTGTTGAAATCGTAATAGAGCCGTATAGCTTGGATCTGCCTGTAGGTTTGAAGTAAAGGACGGTGGTCCCAGATCCTAATATTTTGAATAGTTACATTATGCTTCTCAATGTCTTCTGTGGTCAGTTTATCACTGACCGGAAAGTCTACTTCTTTTATCTTGCTCAGATTATAGGCCTCGCGGGTATTTTCGATATTATAAGCTATGTAGGGCGATTCCTTGTCTAATTCATTTGGCTTCACCACAAATTGTTGCACCAGGCTGGGAAGGAAAGTTGCAAAAACCAATACAGCCCCTAACCAGACCCCAGCGCTTACCCAGATCAGTTTTATCCGAGGTTTAAAGGCGCTATAAAAAAGAACCACGGCCAAACCGAGGGAGAAAATGATCAAAGCCCTGTAGCCAAAGACCTTGATGGTGAGATCCGTATAGCTAGCACCAAAAGCAGGTCCTTGGGTAGAATAGAGAAGTTTGTAAACTTTTAAATGATAGCCCCAGGCCAAGAGGAGAACAACGACTCCTCCCAGGAAAATAAGGTGTTTCCTAGTTTTTTGTCCGATGGATATTTTAGGCATTGAGAGTGGCTTTCCTTCCTCTGGAGCAAAGTCACCAATTACATGAAGACCCCCCTTTTTCAGATACCACCCCAGGGTCAGCAGAACAGACAAAATGAGAAAGACCAAGAGCCTGTTTTGTACCAAAAGGTAAAAGGGAAGAGAAAAAACATAGAAACCGATATCCCGCTCAAAGATGGGGTCGGTGCGCCCAAAAGGTACTTGATAAATATAGCGCAGGGCAAGATCCCATTGCTGAAAGGCCTTTGAAGCAATAACAAAACTGATAACCAGAACAAGGGCCATAAAAACAACATTTGTGGTCTTACCAGAGAGGCCAAATTGCGAAAGATAACCGTCTTCAGATCCAAGGCCCACCCCTGCCCCATGGCCCGGGTTTATACGCCGAGCCACATAGAGGTTGACGAGCAGGATAAGGAGAAAGATTACCCACATTGCCAAACCAAACCCGAACTTGCTAAAAAGCATCGTCCAAAAAACAGACGAAAAGTTTAGATTTTGGAACCAAAGCCAATCAGGATATATGGAAAGCACCAACCACAGCAAAAAAACAGCGATAAGCCCAAACCCGATAATTAGTTTCTTCTTCATAACTTACTCCCCATAAAGATGAACTTACAAAGTTTCCCAAGCTATGCACGCCAATGAACATCATTTTCAAGATGGTATTGCCTAGACTCGCCCAGAAAATTTCTCGTACACTTAGGCTAAAAGGGCAACTTAAGGATATGAATAATAGGCTCTTGCACATCTCAGTGCAAGCATTTTTTCATAGGGAGAAAACCACGGCACTTCGATATGTTCTCAGGGTGTCTGCTTTCTGATCTGGACAGCTCAGATATGAGTATGGTAATCTGATATAATATATTATGACATCATGGTAACTGTGGCAGGATATTTGCAGATTCATGGTACAGAGATAAACACTCTCTTGCCGACTGATGCGAAGAAACATGCACTAACCTGAGACGTTCTTAACCAATAAGGAGCTCCACCATGAGCGAACCCGACTTAGACCCCCGTTTGCCTCTCATACAAAATGCTGACCTAAAGGATAAGGTCGTTCTGGTCAGAGTTGACCACAACGTTGTCAAGAAGGGTGAAATCCGCGATCCCTACCGGATCGATGCCACCCTGGGGACACTTTACAATATCGTGGAGCGAGGAGGCCGGCTCATCCTCATGACTCACGTGGGCCGAACACGAGACAAAGAGACCAACCACATCAAAGTGGACGATGACACCTCCGTCCATCCGGTTGTTGATTATCTAGAGCGCAAATTGCACACCAAGTTTATGGTACCCCAGTTTCCAGTCCATCCAGAATGGGGTATCAGAGAGATCGATACCTCCATCAATTGGTATATTAGGGACCTCTTAGCACACCGGGTGGGGGGCATCTACCTGCCCAATACGCGCTGGTTCGAGGGTGAGGAGGCCACTGGTGAGAAGCGACAGCGCTTTGCCGTGCAACTGGCTGGCCTGGCCGATGTCTTTGTCAACGACGCCTTTGGCTCGTGGCAAGCTCATGTCTCAACGGTTGACGTGACCAAACATCTGCCGAGCTTTGCCGGTTTCCTTCTCCAGAAGGAACTCAGCAACCTGAAGCACGTGCTGGAACCCGATCGGCCCTTTATCGCCGTTGTAGCCGGGGCCAAATATGACACCAAGATCGGCCCGCTATACCAAATCTACAAAAAGGTTGATCACCTGATACTGGGGGGAATCATTTACAATACCTTTCTGTGCGCCAAACACGATATTCACGTACGCGGGGTAAGCGAAACCGACATCCAGGCAGCCAAGGATCTGGTGAAGCTGGACAAGGTAGCCAAGAAGGTGATCGAATTACCTTTTCTGGTCGAGTCAGATACCATAGAGGGTCGGGTGGAAGGCAAGTACCGCACCCGCAGCATCAAGGACTTTAAGAAAGGAGATCAGTTCGGCTATTTCTTGGATGTGCCTCCGGAATCATTCGACGCAACAGGGGTGGCAGAGGTTATTGGCTCGGCAAAAACCATTTTTGTCAATGCGGTTATGGGCCTCACTCCGCACTTTTACGAAGGGTCGGAAAAACTGGACCACACCATTGACCGGAACAGGCAAGCCCAAAAGTTCTATGGCGGGGGCGACACCCTCCAGGAATTCAAGAACCTCAGCCCCGGACTGTACCTGGCCGCTATGGATAGCGCTCAGTATTACTTTTTTACCGGAGGAGGAACAGTGCTTAAAGCCATTGAGGAAGGCACACCCTACGGTCTTGAACCAGTTAAGGCCCTAATAGAAAACGGGGGATCAGCGCCAAAAAACCCAGCGCATAGTAATTTGTCACAGATCACGTAGAAGGGAAAACAAGTGCCATTCACAAACATAAATGGGATAGACATCTATTACGAGACCCATGGCGATGGTGATACCACCATACTCCTCCACCATGGTTTTGGCTGTACCAAAATGTGGCACGATATATATCCACCTCTGGTGGGAAAGGGTTACAGGGTAGTTATGTATGATAGAAGAGGATATGGACAGTCTGAAAAGGGCACTGATTTCCAAGGATTTTATGAAGGAGATCAATTTCGCTCTGAGAGTGTAAAAGATTTATCCACACTGAGAGAGATCCTGGATATCGACTGCTTTCATATCATTGGTCATTGTGAAGGAGGAGTAATCGGAATAGAATATGCGGTCAAATATCCTCACCTCGTTAAGACACTGGTTGTTTCAAGCACTCAGTGCTACAGCACCATGACTATGGCCGAATTCAACCGACAAAAATTCCCAAAACCATTTCGAGATCTGGGGCCTGACCTGAGGAAAAAGTTTGTTGATTGGCATGGAAAGGACCGTGCTGAATCATCCTATGATCAGTTCCGTAAGTACGGCGGGGCTTATGGGAAGGGGATCTTTGACTTGAGAGGTTTGCTACCATCCGCAGCGTGTCCCACTCTTGTGCTGTATCCGGACAGGAGTTTTCTCTTTGACGTTGAGCAGGGGGTTTCGTTTTATCGTCACCTACCCAAGGGAGAGCTTGCAATACTTCCAGGCTGTGGGCACAATACCTATGAGGAACAACCCAAGGAATACACCCGGCTTGTCTTGAATTTTCTTAAGAGACACCATTAGAACTTAGGGGCTTCGCCCCAATTGGAGCACTGTCGAATACTGGAGTTCTGGAATGATGGGTGAGGACTCGTTTGCCAGTGTCCCTTGCTTGCAAGCCCATCTCATCCACTATCACGATTGCATTCCCCCGTTGGTGTCTTTTTATCGGTCTTGCACACCATAATCAATAGATACCCCCATATCTTGTGCTTTCTTTTTCTTTGACACACAATCGACTTTGGCTTATATTTACCAAATAAGAAATCAGCCTGTATCGGTTTTGACAGCTCAAGAAACACCACGTAGTTTCGCATCCTCATACAGGATAAACGATGAAAGACAGAGATAAGACAAAGGAGCAACTCATACATGAATTGAATGCCCTGCGCCAGCGGGTTTCCGATTTAGAAGCAGAGGCCACCGAACACACGCAGGCAGAAGAAATGTTGAGAGAATCAGAGGAGAAATTTAGGACCCTTGCAGAACATTCACCTAACATGGTTTTTATCAACATAAAGGGCAAGGTCGTGTATGCCAATGACAAAGCTGTAGAGATTACAGGGTATACCAAGGAGGAGTTTTACTCCCCTGATTTCGACTTCCTTGCCTTGATCGCACCGGAATATAGAGCCCTCTTGAAGGCAAATTTCAACAGGCACATAAGAGGCGAACAGCTCCCCGCATATGAATATGCACTTATCACGAAAGAGGGTAAGAGAGTTGAGGTACTGCTTACCTCAAGATTGATAACATACCGTGGAGAGCATACTATCCTCGGGACTGTAACGGACATCAGCATGCGCAAGCGCGTGGAAAGTGCCTTGCGCGAGAGCGAAGAACGTTATCGAGATCTCTTTGAGCAGTCCAAAGATGCTATCTATATCACCACCCGAAAAGGCAAACTTGTTGAAGTCAATCAATCTTTCTTGGATCTTTTTGGCTATAGTGGAGAAGAGTTAACAAAATCGAAGGCTCAAGACATATATGTTAATCCCACCGACCGAGCCAAGTTCCAGCAAGAGATAGAAAAAAACGGTTCGGTCAAAGATTTTGAAGTGAAACTTCGCAAGAAAGATGGAACTGAGATGGATTGTGTGCTCACTGCAACTGTGAGGCAAGCGGATGATGAGAGTATCCTTGGATACCAGGGCATCATCCGCGATATTAGCGAGCGGAAGACCTTGCTGAAAATGTTGCGCAAATACGAGTTTATTGTGAATACCTCCAAACAATTTATGACCCTCATCAACAGAGACTATACCTACGAGGCTGTGAATGAAGCATATTGCCTCGCCCACAACAAATTGCGAGAGCAAGTCCTTGGCAAAACCGTGGCAAAAATCTGGGGAGAAGAGAGATTCAAAAGAATCATTAAGCCCTATTTAGATAAGTGCTTTGCCGGCCACCAGACCCATGACCAGAAGTGGTTTGAATTTACTGGGAAAAAGCAGAAATATTATGACGTAAGCTATTACCCATACTACGGGAACAAATCAGAGGTGACCCACGCTGTGGTCATTACTCACGACATGACAGAGCGAAAACACGCAGAGGAGGCACTTCAGGAAAGTGAACTCAAATTCCGGAATCTGTTCGACCTTTCTCCTCAGGCTATCGCTGTTGCAAACGGGAAGACGGGCAGATTAACTGAGGTCAACGACAAGTTCTGTGAACTGACCCGATACGCTCGAAAGAAGGTCCTCGGAAAAAGCCTTTCGGAATTGCGCTTTTTCTCTGAGAGCGAGAGAGACGCGTTTCTAAAAGAGCTTCAGACATCAGGGGAACTTGACGGATTGGAGATACACCCCGAAGCCAGGGACGGCTCTGTTCTCAACGTGATCATGTCCGCCAAGCTCATTCGCATCACAGGTGAAGAATTTGTACTTACGGCATTCCTCGATATGTCTGACCAAAAGCGGCTCGAAGCACAACTTCAACAGGCGCAAAAAATGGAAGCTCTTGGCACTTTGGCCGGCGGCATTGCTCACAACTTCAACAACCTCCTCATGGGCATCCAGGCAAATGCCTCCTTACTCCTGCTGGAAATTGACCCTAATGATCCAAATTATAATAGGCTTATGAATATTGAAAAAATGGTTCAAAACGGGTCCAGACTCACCAAACAACTACTTGGGTATGCCAGAGAGGGCAGATATGAGGTCAGGCCCACGAGTCTGAATCGATTGGTGAAAGAAACCTCTGACACCTTTGGCCTGACCAAAAAGGAGATCAAAGTTCATCAGAAGCTTTCCAGAGACCTGTTTGCAATAGAGGCAGACCAGGGGCAGATTGAGCAAATCCTGTGGAACCTCTATGTAAATGCCGCAGATGCGATGCCGGATGGTGGAGACCTCTTCCTGGAAACTATAAATGTTACCCATAAGGATATTACAGGTAAACCCTCCAAGTTAAAGCCTGGGGACTATGTGCTGCTAACCCTTACTGATACAGGCACAGGCATGGATAAAAAGACCGTAGGACGCATCTTTGATCCCTTTTTTACCACTAAGGGTATGGGCAGAGGCACTGGCCTCGGATTGGCCTCTGTTTACGGGATCGTAAAAAGCCATGGTGGTACCATTTCTGTCTCGAGCAAAAAAGGTAAGGGTACTACCTTTAATCTTTATCTGCCAGCCTCAAAAAGGCAAGCAATGAAAGAGGACAGAGGGCTTGATAAATTTGAACCGGGCAAAGAAACTGTTCTTCTCGTGGATGATGAAGATATGGTTCTCGATGTTGGCACACAGATTCTGGAAAAAATGGGACACAAGGTCATGAAAGCCAAGAGCGGACAAGAGGCCATAGAGATTTACGAAAAGCATAGGGATCTGATCAACCTTGTGATCCTTGATATGATTATGCCGGGTGTAGGTGGGGGTGAGACCTATGACAGGATAAAAGCAATCAACCCCGAGGTAAAAGTCCTTCTCTCAACTGGTTACAGCATTAATGGGCAGGCAACCGAAATTCTGGAACGCGGTTGTAACGGCTTCATCCAGAAACCTTTTAGAATGGAAGAACTGTCTCATAAAATAAGAGAGGTTCTGGGCAAAGACTAGATAGCGCTTCTACAAATCTCGCACCAGCATTTCCTTTGGCCCGATATGGCATGTTCTGTCTAAGAAACCCGAGTCTGCTTCAGAAAACCCAAACCACACATACTGTGCTATGCCACTATCCTATTGGCCCTTTTTTAGTCCCTTACAAATGGAATTGTGCCCAAAATGGTCACGATTTTTTCCTGGAAAAGACCTGCTGGTCAGAAGATTTAGGGATTGAGGGATTACATTAAGCAGATTGTTTACAATTCGTTGATTCCTCAATCCGTAATTTCTCAATTCCGGTTTATCCGGGTTAGGAAATCTAAACCCAGCCCTTTGATGGTAGGCTATCGCTAAAAAAATCGAAAAAGATTAAAGTTTTCCTCAAAAGATGCCGATAGGCTATGTGGATTGTTGTAAAATGTTGTGATTTTGCTGAAGGGCAAACCTTCCGAAAGGTTGGGACGCAAAGCCTCCGACTTAGATCAGCTTGAGGTGACAAGGTAGCGGGGCTGCTAAGCAAACGAAACAAATAAACCCGCTTCTTGCCCCCAGAGGTGGGTTTATTTATGCAGCTTCTCCAAAACGATCAACATCTCGCAATTTTGGTGAGAACACATGAAAATTACCGAAACCGCCAGCTCCATTAGGCAACAACAGCCTGGGCAATTCAGGAAACCAGAAGACGGTAGCGCACCGTTTACTCATGTGAACGACCAAAAGCTGGTTACCACAAAGGACCAGAAAGGATACTCTGTTTACGTCAGTAACGAGAAGCTCGTAGCCCCGGACAGGGTGATAGAATCTGATTTCCCCAAGCTCTTTGATTTTGATGCCGGGGTGCAATTCAGTCTTGAAAAACTGAGTCGGACTCCCAGGGATGAAGACATTCACCCACAATATGACAAGGCCGCAAAACCAGAGATAGTGACCAAAAAGAAATCGATCATTGATCAGTGGGTCTGAAACACTGGGAAGCGCAAGATCTTGCGTCTGAAAAACGGTATTGAGCCCAGGGGAAAGCAATATCCCGGGAAAATCATGCGTGTCTCTATACAACGCTGTTTGAACCTGAAGGTGACTCTCATGACATCACATATATAGATTAATGAAAAGGAGAACATGTTCATGAAAAGCAAAACATACAAACCAGGAGAAATCATAATCCAAGAAGGGGAGATGGGAAGAGACCTCTATGTTTTGAATGACGGTGTTGTTGAAATATCAACTAAGGAAGACAATGGAAGTGTTATTCTGAACGAAATTGAGCCCCCACAAATTCTTGGAGAACTTTCTTTTTTGACTGGTCTTCCGAGGACAGCGACAGCAAAAGCGAAGACAAATACAGAGCTATATATCTTCAGATACGAGAATTTGGAAGGGCAAATTGCGGAATTACCTAAGAGTATTAAGCCAATCATAAATACACTCATTAACCGCGTCAGGGCTCAGGACAGAAGGATTGTAGAGTTGGAAGAGGAGATGTTAACGTTAAAGAGAAAACTACTAACATCGTAATTCCCGCTTTCATGAACAACTGTTCTACAGCTCACACTCATCCTTCACGTAATACAGTGACTGTTTCCACATCTTTTCAGCACGAGCAGAAAATCCACCTTTGTAATCAGATCACAGGCGTTGAAACTATATCACTATCGCGGCTCCCCCCACAGAACCCTTGAGGGTTCTGTGGCCCAGATTCTCACATTGAGATTAAACGTGAAACTAAACCGGTGGTTTTTGTAAGGCAGGCTTTCATGACCAAAAAAAGATCCCCATACCCTGCAAGAAGCTTAAGAATCAATAGCCTTAGGTTTCACTATGACATGGCCCTGCTCATCGATGCATATCGATTGCGCACAACTAAGAAACATGGTATAGGTGACACTGTGCTGTATCTAGTCATTGGCCCTAAGGAGGAAGCGCTAGTCAGAGGATTGACCGGCATCCACCTTTGCAACCGCAAACTCCTGGGCTATTGAAGAATTACTGATTGATTTGAGAAATCTGATGGCCCAAAAGTCCCTCATTGAGCTCATTGAGGAAACACTTGATCGTGAAGAGATTGAGCTCCCTATCTTTAATCAAGTCGCCCTGAAACTCCAGCAGCAGCTTACAAGGGGCGATTACAGCCTGGCTGGGATTGCCAGAATCATACATAAGGATCAGGGACTTGCCTCTGACGTCCTAAAAATGGCCAACTCCGTTTTTTACGCTGGTGTAAAACCTGTCAAAACCATTCAGGAGGCTACCGTGCGTCTGGGGGGAAAGACTATTTTCAATCTGGTCACCGCAGTAACCCAAAAACAGCTCTACCGCGTTCACAAAAAGAAATATGATTACTGGGCCAAACCGCTCTGGAGCCATGCCCTTGGTGTTGCCTATGCTGCTCGCTGGCTTTCACGCCACCTGGGTATGGATCAATTTGTTGACGAAGCATTTATGGCAGGCCTGCTTCATGACATTGGAAAGCTGCTTCTCCTCAAGGTAGTCGAGGATCTCGATGGAGCTGAAGTAACCCAAGACGATATCTCAAAAGATCTCGTTGATGATATTTTGGAGACCATGCACACCTATCACGGAGAACGGCTCATGAGAGGCATGAATATCCCAGATGTGTATTGCAATGCAGCCGCGATGCACCATGATCCAGACGTTAGTGCTGAAGATAGCATCCTAAATCTAGTAAGACTGGGAAATCTCGCTTGTCGTAAGGTTGGCATTGGGCTTAAACATGATCCTGAGCTCCTCCTTGAGACTACATCAGAGGTGATAAACCTCAATGTGACGGATCGTGAATTGGATGGCTTGCACGTAAGGTTGGAAGAATATGATGAGTGGCTGGGGAACTTTTTAGCTTAACAGTGATTGAGAGCTCACCCGAGCCATCTCGGGCGAATCCAGTTTTGGGTTCTTTTGGTCTCTATCCCTTTCCTTTGAGTTGGTTTTTCCCATAGCGCCAATTATCCAAACAGGGATTATCCCCAACAGGGTGGAGTCAAGATGCGCTCTGAGCGAGAAACAAGCAGTGCCACATCATAGTGAAACCTAAGGCTATTGATTTTCAGGTTTCTTGTTAGAACCCCTTCTGGACAGGACAAGAATGGGAGGAAATCTTGAACACGGTATACATCACTGACGGGCCCAATAAGGGCACATCCTTTAACCTAAATGATGGCATCACCACTATCGGGAGAGCCACTGACAACGATATCTGTCTCTCAGATAGAGGGGTTTCCCGACATCATGGCAAGTTTTTCAGAAAGGATGGTGGGCTCTTTGTTGTAGATCTGAACAGCTTGCACGGCGTTTTTGTTGATGGTGAGAAGATAGAGCCGGGCCAGGAGGTGGCGATCACAAAAGAGAACAGTGTGCTTATTGGAAAAACGGTTCTCTCTTTTCAAAGGAAACTTTCTAGGGAAAAAGTCAATCAACCATACCCCGTCTATGAGCAGAGAAAGCTCTTTGATACAACTGCGCCGCCCCTGCTGGTAAAAGATAGCACTAGGAGCTATGTCCGCAATTTGGAGTTATTGCTCAAGGTGTCAAATATCTTTGCTCAATCCCTCAATATCGATAAGCTTCTCGGTGAGGTAGTAGATCAGATTTTTAGTCACTTGAAGAGAATCGATCGTGGAGCCATATTATTGCTGAACCAGGAAACCGGCAGCTTGAAAGAGGCGGTTTCAAGGACCAGAATGAAGGACAAAGAAGGCCTCTTTTCTAAAATCAACTACAGCAGGACGATCGTTAAAAGAACCATAGAGCAAGCTAAACCTGTAATGATGTCAGATACCAGCAGTATGGACAAGGTTAACCTCTCCAACAGCATGGAAAAAATGCATATCATGTCAGCTATGTGCGTGCCTCTCAAGTACAAAGAAAAGGTTGGGGGAGTTATTTATGTGGATTCCCTTGGGGTGCCTGAAGGACTCGGAAAGGATGACCTCCAATTGCTTACAGGCTTGGCCAACACCGCGGCTATTGCCATAGAGAATGCCAGGCTCTATGATGCCCTGAAGCAAGAGCTAGCTGAGCGCAAGCGCTCAGAAGAGGAAAAAGCAAAACTGGAGGCCCAATTCCAGCATGCCCAAAAGATGGAAGCCCTGGGTACACTGGCGAGTGGCATCGCCCATAATTTCAATAACATCCTCATGGGTATACAGGGCTACGCCTCATTAATGCTCATGGACATTGACTCCGGCCATCCCCACTACAAAAGACTGAAGGGCATTGAGCAGCAGGTTCAGAGCGGGTCTACCCTGACCAAACAGCTCCTCGGATATGCACGGGAGGGGAAGTATGAGGTCAAACCCATCACCCTGAACCAGATGGTGAAAGAAGTCTCTGACACCTTTGCGATGACCAAGAAGGATATCACAGTCCATCTAGACCTTGCTGAAGACCTGCATATAATAAAGGCAGATCAAGGGCAGATCAGACAGACGCTGATGAATCTATATGTAAACGCTGCAGATGCCATGCCTCGTGGCGGAGATATTTTCCTGAAGACTGTAAATATTGCAGATAAGGATATGAAAGGTAAGCCCTATACACCGAAGCCAGGAGACTATGCCCTGATAACCATTACTGACACGGGAATGGGCATGGACAAGAACACCATGGAGCGTATCTTTGATCCTTTCTTTACCACCAAGGGTATGAGCAAAGGAACCGGTCTCGGATTGGCCTCGGTGTACGGCATTGTCAAGGCTCATGGCGGATACATTGATGTAGACTCCAAGAAGGGACGGGGAACAACCTTCAGTATCTATCTGCCAGCCTCAGATACGGAAGGAGGAAAACAGAAGGAAATCGCCGCAGAAGTCCTCAAAGGTAAAGAAGGTGTCCTTCTCGTAGACGATGAGGATGTGATTATTGACGTTAGCCGGGAGCTTCTTCAGACACTCGGCTACGAGGTTTACGTGGCCAGAAATGGGAAAGAAGCTATTGACACCTATAAGGCAAACGAGGACAAGATTGATATGGTCATCCTGGATATGGTTATGCCGGATATGGGCGGCGGAGAGGCGTATGATATAATGAAAGGCATAAACCCCAACATTAAAGTCCTCCTCTCAAGTGGGTACAGCATAGATGGCCAGGCAGCCGAGATACTCGATCGGGGGTGCAATGGTTTTATCCAGAAGCCCTTTAATATTACGCAGTTATCTCAGAAGTTAAGGGAGATTCTGGAAAAGCAATAGGTTTTATTCCCCACTCGTGACTATTGAGCCACCAAGGCACAAAGACCCAAAGAGAAAATGAATATGAATTAAAAAATGGAGTTTTCTCATTAATGATCCTTAGGCTCATTAATCTCAATGTGCCACGTATCAAAAAGGCTGTAACCGTTCACGAGTTCACAGGTTCAGGGTTGAACAAAAATCTGAAAAGTCTTACGAGCAAGGTTAACGAAAGAAATGTAACCCTGAACGGTGAACCTTGAACCTATGAACGCCTAAGAATAATTCTATAATCTTGGTGTCTTGGTGCCTTTGTGGCAAGATACCTGAGTAATACCCACAGGTTAGAAAGGTCACTAGAGATATGAACCCATGTGCGGGTGCATGCTATGCCCTCGACCCCAGAATAGCCTGACGACCTTTTACCGCTCTACTAATCTCTTCGATAAGGGTATCCCATCTCCTATTATCAATCGCATCATCTATGATGATTTCTCCCCTGGAATCTCTGTTCACCTTGGTAATGCCAGGATATTTCTTCTCCAGGTTCTTGATGAATGCAGACTGCTGCTTTTCCATGCTGAGCAAACGCTGGACTGCTTTTTTGAGGTCATTGTGTTGAATTGCCCTCCGGATCGTCATAGCAAGGTCAAGCACGTTGCATGGTTTGGTGAAGAAACGATAGATCTCTCCCTCATTGATAGCACGCATCGCGGATTCCAGGCTTCCGTGTCCAGTAAGAATCATTCGGATTGTATCCGGATATTTTTTCCGAACAACGGCAAGAAATTCCGACCCAGACATACCAGGCATTTTTTCATCTGAGATTATTACATCCACCTGTATCTGAGCCAGGAGACCGAGGGCATCTTCCGCGGAACCGGCAGCCAGGATAACATACGGTCCACGAGAAAGCGCCTCTGTCAAAATCTCTGTAATGAAGGGCTCATCGTCAACGATCAGAATCGTGTGCTCCATAATAGGGGCTCCTCATACCTCAATATATTACCTTGGTAAACCAAAACCCATTACCTTTGGAATCGTTTTCTTGTCAACGGTCCAACCATAGAAGAATCTGTTACTTCGCCAATTCAAAAAACGCTCAGACATTATAGCTGCAAGACGGATGCCAGAGCTAATAGCTTTCTGGAAATGAGGTCAAGGGATACAAAAATCCCCAGCCCTATAATCGAGCAACTCTCAAAATTATTCTCTAACCTCCTGATATCCTCCAAAAGTGGTGGCATAGAAAGATGAACTTAGGCACGCCTTCTCTACCTTACATACTTTTATACCTAACTGTTCAGCTAGCCACAAAGGCACAAAGGCACCAAGGCTAAATATTAATTTATCTCCTAAGTAACTCGAGCAGAAAATGAGTTACTTCCACCAATAACCTGAGCAAGGGACTGGCTAGATGGTTTGCTGAAAAAGGAAGAAGACAATGTGCTACGCATAAAAAGGGTATCAAAATAATGTTCAAATCTCAGTGGCTTTGTGTCTCAGTGGCTGAATGGTAACCTTTATGCCAACACTTTTGAGCGATATAAGATTTTTGCATAGCCCGATATCGCAACGATTCAGGCTTGTTTTTTGCTGAACTTGTAGTATCTTAGGTAACGTACCCCCACTGGAAAATAAGGGCGAAGGGATATTATGAAAACTGTTAATACTTTCACACTGCTTTGTTTTGCCGTGTTTGGATCACTTGCACTGCTCAGCACGGCATATGCACAGGACAGAGTAAGGTGTACCATTCATACCATTAATCTCAATATGGCGTATGATGTGATAGATCCGGAGGATTTTGCAGGAAGACTTGACACCGTAGCCAATTTACTGCTGAGGGACCTTGATTCCGGCAATAGATCCTGGGACTTAATAGGTCTCAGCGGGGCCTATAGCAAACGTCAGGGCACTTTTGTAACCCTTAAGGAGATGTCCCATCCCTGTCGCTGTTACAATGCTGGTCATCCGGGCTGGACCGCAGGGGAAAAGCTTACCACCCGCTGCCTTGCAAGCTACCTACAAAAGAAAAAAGCCGGGACAGATGAGGTAGGGCCCAAGATTGACATTAATCATCAGAAGGGAGAGATCGGGCTTATCGCGAGACAAGACAAGTACGATGTCCTCGATGGAGTGGTGTACAAAAAACTACTGGGAAAAACGTGGTTTGGTATAGCAAGAAAGAGGGTCTTGGGCACTCGACTACGTATCAAAGACACGGGCCACATTCTTCCCTTTTATGCAACCCACATCAGTTCCGGAGTGCAGCCCTTTCGTCCGGGTGCATCAGCCAACAACACAACCAAACAGGTAAGGGATCTTGTGTCCGCCATAAAGAAATGGTGGCACCCAGGTGATCTGACTCCTATCGTGGTGGGCACCTTCAACTTTAAAAGGGGTACCAGATGTTATGACATCATGGGTGAGGATTTTGATGAAGTAGGCCATAATTATGGCTACGACGGGATTGAACAGGTGTGGATTGGGAAAGAAACCAGTTTTCCAGGAGCACGGGGTAGGATGGAGGCAGTGCGTTATGAAGGCTCAGGGGTATTTGACAGTGACAGCACTGGATTGTCGGATTATTCTGTCTGCTATGTTGAACTCCTAACCCCAGGGCCCGATGTTCGTGACTTAACCATTGATCACTGTAATTTCCAGAGCAGATTCGCCCTCGGTTCCCAGCCTAAAGTGAGATGTGATCGCTATGACCTGAAATTTTCCTGGGCATGTAACTACATACCGCGCTTTACGGTATTAGTTGATGGACATCCCTATCACGATCCACGAGACAATTCCAGCCTTGCACACAGATTATGTCCTCAGAATACCGGGTCAACCTCTGTGCCCCTGCACTTCCTTATTTCCGAAAATTCCTATGCTCGCACTGTTAGGGTTGAATTAGAAAGGCCGGACTGCTTCAGAACAATTGATATTCAACTCGGCAGACCAGCAATCGAAGTGTTTCCCTTTTCACACCAAGGATACGCATATACGGCTATGGGCATTCAAAATCCAGAACAATTCATTCAAGGTGTTACAGAAGCCCACAAAGATGTGCAGGTAATCGATAGAAATCCCACTGTGGAAGAAATTGAGGCCCTCTGGGACCGACGCGTGTTTGTTCATGGTAGACCCATTGGAGATACTAATGATCCCAACTCACTCATCGTTGGATTTGTTATCGATTATAAACTTGGCTACGTTGCCAAACCCGTGTTTTGTAACATGCGTGCTAATGCTCTGGTTGATCCGGTCAACTTGTCCGCCACCATAACCAAAGGTCATGGAGCAGAGGTGCTGGAGCAGAGTATCGTAAATGACCTTCCCCTTGAAGGCTACCTCATATTTGACGGGTTTACCGAACAGGACTATTGTGACCATATCTCGTTGACATTTGATGTTGAGGCTATCGATGATGCCGGACAGAGATCCCATGGGCATCAGAGCTTTTTTGCAAACTCCCTTCTGTGCATTGTACGACCTGACTACAGTGAATTGTTATTTGATCTGGATTCAGGAAGCGTAAAAGACAGAATACACAACTCGGTTACCAGAGAGCTCTTCATGGACCTACTGGCGACATTAGGGGAAGATGAAAAAGCAATCGCACAGCAGAGGTTCCCTATTTTTAAAAATAGAATTGCCAATCTTGTGAGGGCATCATTGGCAAAGGTTCAGAAGGATAGAGACCTCTGGCGGGCTTTCAAGGCCGCACAGAGAGAACACTACATAGACACCGAGCAAAAGATCTTTCAGCAATTTGCCTCTCAAAAGAGCTTTGCTGAGGCTCAGACCAGGATCGAACCACTTCGTGAAACAATGATTGAAAGGGCACTGTCCACGCCCATTGAGATTTTTGCTCATGCCACGGTCTTAGACCTAAAAGAAGCAGAAGCAGTAAGCCAGCTTATGGAGAATTTGTTATTTGAAGAATCCAATGGGAGCTCTTGGCCGCCGTGAGGCAAGCGGGCACTGGGGAATATGATAAGAAAAATAGTCACATTGTGGCTAGAAAATAATCATGTTTTATGATATTGTATATTTTAGTATGGCCTCAACGAGAGGGATCTATAAAAACTGCACCCCATTAAGTGCCTTTTTTTAATCAATCTTGATGTTCCAATACATGGATAGTTGATAACCGATGAACAGTAAAAGAAAAAGCGAGACCGCCTCAGATGAGAAGGCAAGAAAGGTCAAATTTGAGATCTTTGGAGAAGAAATGCTCGAAAAAGAGGTGAAACTGAGCGGTAACAGCGGTCGGATCTATCTTCCACCAGAGTGGGTCGGAAAACATGTAAAGATAATCAGGACAGATTAACCAAAGAACCATATATAAATGGCAGGAGGTTTATCGCATTGGAAAAGCTGATCATAAGAAGGTTAGGGAAACAGGACCTCACTGATATTTCCAAAATCCTGAAAGCACTCACAGAGAAACGTGGCACAATAGACTATCAGAGGGCCGTTGAAGAAGAGGTAAAAAATAGAGATAGGGTTAGCTTTGTAGCTGAACTTGATAGTAAGGTGGTAGGATTTCTGATCACCTATATTCTTTACGGTGGATTCGGTCTGGAAAAAAGTGCCTGGATTGGGCTTTTTGGCGTCGACCCCAAATATATGGGACAGGGGATTGGAAAGAGGATGGCGCAGGAGGTTTTCAAGGAATTTAAGAAAATGGATGTACTAAATGTCTACTCCTCAGTTAAGTGGGATTCAACTGACCTTTTATCCTTTTTCAAGTCCCTTGGTTTTGATAGATCTAACTTTATTAACTTGGAAAAGACGCTTGATTGAGGATTTGCAAGAAAGTGGAAAGATCTTAGCCTAAACATCACAGAAGAATTTCAAGTATTTTCCAATTAAAGGGTTGCGTTATTCACGCAACCCTTTTTTCGATCTCATTGATGATTCCACCTTGTTTTCAATCTCTTTACCGATCCTTCTTACGAGGCTCTGGTTAGTAAATCCGCACCTGATTGTTCCATGAAGCTCTCAGTACAAAGTAGGCGCACTCTAAGGTGATCTCTCGGTTCGAAGCCTTCAGCAAGGGCACCAAATACAATACTCTTTCCCCCTATTTCTGGCGAAAGAACGAGGTTTCAGTCCGAATATTGAGAATAAAGGGATTGCAAAATATCCGAGGACTGCTTAGAGTTTAGGCATGAAAATTTTGCTTCTCTTACTCTTCTGGGGCCTGTGGTATGTTAATTTTTCCAGCAGAACAGTCATTTCTCCCCTTTTACCCCTTATCGAAGATGAGCTCGCCATCAGCCATGCTCTGGCAGGCAGCATATTCACCTTTCTGTCCATAGGCTATAGCATAACCTTGGCCTTAGCTGGATTGCTATCCTCCCGCATTGGCTACAAACGTTCCATTGCATTAGGGTTTGCTATTCTGGCGACAGCCCTATTTTGCTTGAGATACACCACAACTTTCTCTTCACTTGCAACTGTTGCCGTATTTGTCGGGATTGGTACGGGCCTATACCTCCCAAGCGCCCTTCCCCTCTTAACCACAATCTTTAGGGGTGAAAACTGGGGAAAGGCCATCTCATTTCATGAAACTGCTGCCTCTCTTAGCATTCTCTCCATCCCGCTTTTCACAGCCCTTGCCCTGCCTTTTTTCTACTGGAGGACCTTTTTTTTCGTTCTGAGTGCAGCCTGCGTAATTGTCGGTATGTTTTTCTGGGCCTTTTCTCCAGACCCTCGTCCGCAGGAGGAAAAACGAGTTCGGTTCTCACAGGTGCTTCGTCGCAGGGATTTCTGGATCATAGCCATCCTCTTGATTTTTGCTGCGTCGAGCAGCCTCGGTCTCTACAATATGATACCTTTATTTCTCGTCAAGGAGAAGGGAATTGAACTGGAAATGGCCAATACCATCTTTGGCTTTTCCCGGATTGGCGGTTTTTTTGTGACACTCATAGCCGGGTTTCTTGTGGATCGGTTTGGGGTCAAAAGGATTCTGCTCTTTTCATTGCTAGCTACAGGTCTTTCGACGATTGGCGTGGCTGTTTCCCAGACTTTCCCTCTCTTGGTGACCATGCTCATTCTCCAGGCAACCTTTTCCCCTGGATTTTTTCCGGCTGCCCTCGTGGCAATCTCAAAACTCACAACATTACACGAACGAGGTATCTTTACTGGAGCAACCATGGCCATCGGGGTCGCGTTTGGACTTGGGTTCACCCCCGCCATCTTGGGCGCAGTGGCTGATGCGTGGAATTTCCAGATTGGCGTTCTAGTCCTGGGGGTGCTTACGGTTCTTTCTTGCGTTTTATTGAGAGGACTTGGAAAGATCTAGAGAGAAGTTTCTCCGTGGATCTGAAATCCCTCGAACCTGCCTCGAGAATTACTCGTACCATCCGAAATCATTGACCGCCTTCGCTATGGCAAACAAGTTGACCGGGGGTGAAAGGGGAGGCAATTCGCAGCCTGCTGACAAGACGAAACCACTTGGCGCTTTTTTTCCTTTTTCAATGGCTATCTTAGTGAGATCATAGACCTGCTGGGGGGTTCCCATTTGAATGACTGTAGGTTCAACATTACCGTAGATAATGTCATGAGGGAAAAACTTTGCGGCCTCTTCAAGATCGACCTCATGTCCAAAGCTGAGGAGGCTGGGGTGAGGCCACAGGGAAGCACCTGCCAGAGCTGGGAGGTTTAAGTTCTGATCACCGCAAATATGAAACCAGAACCGTTTTATGCCCAGGGATTTTAACCTCTTATGGTATTCTACGTGATAAGGAAGGGCAAACTTCTCGAACTGTCTTGGCGAGATCACCTGATTGGACTCGCAGGGTGAACTCATAAGCGCGAAGATCTGGTCCGCCCCAAACGTATCCGTCCAGTATTGCAATACGTTGAAAATGTGATCCATTGCTATCATCATTAACCTCTCGCACAACTCAGGCTTTTTCAGCATCCACTTGGAAAACTGCTCTAGGCCACAAATGTTCGCCGCTACACTGAAAGGGGAGCGAGAAACAAAAGTGACTGGCAGACCATGTTTCTCCTGAAGCTTAGATAATTCCATCGCCTTTCCGATTCTGCCACTCTTCTTTGGATCAGGCACTCTGAGATTATCAATGTCTCCTTCTGTTTTCACAGGAAAGGATGTTATGACCAGCGCTCCTTCAAATTCGCATTCCGGCAATCGAAACCCCCCTCCAAAGTCCACAGATCCCAACACAACATGAGGACAGATTTCGGGTATCAGATCCCAACCATATTGTTCCGCAGTCCATATCATGGCTTGAAAATATTTTTCCGGGTCATCATATCCAGTTGCCACCGTTTGACCGACATTCCTGCATGGAAACCCGACAGTTATCATATTGATAGGAATCCGATCCGGTTTTCTGTAGTTAAACAAAGCATCCATCCGCTCCTGGCTGCTCATACGGTCTTGTTTGAATCGCATGATCACCCACCTCCTGCGGGTGTTCAGTTTCCTGTTCTTATCCTTTATTAGGAATCGGCTGAGTTTTCTGAGAGATTAGCTGCTCTGTGAATTGCTTTTCAAGAACCCAGAGCTTCAAGCATAATCTCAGAAATATCCTTGACAACGATGGCATCTTCTTTATCCAAAACCTTAATGGCATCTTCAAAATTAATGAGACAAAAGGGGCAAGCAGTAGCCAATACTTCAGCTCCAATCTCCAGCGCTTCAAGCACCCTGACTTCAGCTAAACGTGATTCTTCATCAAACTCGGCCCACATTCTACCGCCGCCGCCGCCACAGCATAGACTATTTTCTCGACTTCTTTGCATTTCAACCAATTCTATGCCAGGAATGCTATTTAATATCTTTCTTGGTTCCTCGTAGATATTATTATGTTTTCCCAGGTAACAGGGATCTTGATAGGTTACTCTCTTTTTGAATGCTTTTTTGAAGGATATCTTTTTTTGTTCTACTAGGTCAGAGAAAAATTGAGTGTAATGTTTAATTTCAATTTTCTGCAGATCTTCAGGATATTCTTTTAAAAAGCAACTAAAGTCATGGGGGGACGTGGTAAAGATCCTCTGGATGCCACATCTTTTGAATTGCTCTAAATTTCCCTCTGAAAGCATTTCAAATAACCCCAATTCTCCCATGATCAAAGCTGGATCACCGGAACATTTTTCGTTTTCTAAAATCCCAAAATTAATACCGGCCTCTTGTAAGATTCTGACAATTGATTTAGCAATATTTTGGGCTCTATCATCATAAGAAGGCGTACACCCTACATAATAAAGGGTAGCAATATCATCGGATCTATCTGTTAGCTTATTGAGATTAAGTCCCTCTGCCCACGCTGTTCTTTTTGTAGGTTGCTTATCGTAAGGATTGCCCAGTATTTGCAAAGACTCTAAGGCCTTTTGCTGCTCCCGAATTGGATTTATTTCTTCTTCAAATAATAATTGCCTCCCAATTCTAATGGCATCAACGAGAGGTACCCCTGCCGTCAATTTTTCACAGATAATTTCACAGCTCCGACAGGTTGTGCAGCGCATCAAAATATCCCTTAAATCCTTATCTATTTTATTAAATTTCACACCATAATAGAGAGATTGAGTAATCCCTGAACCTCCTTGGGTTACCCAGCCATCCGAAACTTCATAGACTGGACACTGAGTAAAGCAAAAGCGACATCTAACGCATCTTGACACAATATCTAAAATGTTCTTTTCTAACATATTTCTATTTTCATCGTACTCGTGCATATTGACATCCACCTTTGTTGTATTCCTATAGACCTTCTAAAATCCCACGATTGAGGATATTATTCGGGTCAAAAACCTTTTTTATTTGTCTAATAAGATCATAGGCATTATTACCGTATCTTTTCTTGAAAAATTTTGTTCTTTTTCCAAATTGAGACCATTCTCCTCCACAAGTTCCAAATCTCAAATTCATCTCACACTCTATTTCAAATTCTGCCTGCACAAGTCTTCTTTTTTTTTCATCATCCCAATCCTTAGGCACAATTAACGTGGGATGAAATGTCAATGCACCAATATGGCCAAGCAAATAGAGCGGAAGATTTTTAAAAATTGGGTCTTTTTCTCCATAATTTTCCAATTCTTTAATGCAACCCACAAGGTTCGGTAAAGTAGTAACTATTTCTGGCCCTGAGAATTGGCCATCATGTTTTTGCATTAAAGATGCGATAATAGCTTCTCTCGCTGTCCAAATTTTCATCCATTCATCAAGGTCTTTGATTTCCTCTGCCCTTATAGGATTTTCCTTTCTCATAACATCTAATAATTTTTGCGAATTATCAGATGCTTCTCTTTCTGTGGATCCCAATGAAGCGAAAAATATTGAACATCCTGGAGGCACAGGTAGTCCTGCATGCTCAAAGCCTATAGTCGTGGTTGCTTTGTCCATAAATTCCATAAACAATGGCGCTGGAGCCTTTTCTCTATACATTCTCACGACACCTTTACCTATAGATTCTGGATCTTTAAAATATACGATCCCGAATGCTCTTTGCTTTGCTGGAACTAATCTCATTCTGATTCGAGTTACAATTCCTGTTAATCCATCATTACCAACAAAAAATTTGGTTAAATCGGTTCCAGCAGGTTTCCTTAATGCCTTTGATCCTGTTTCTAAAATTTTCCCTGTAGGAAGAACGACGGTTAGACCTAAAACATAGTCTGCAGGTTTTCCTATACTTGCATCAATGATATGTCCGCTAGTATTACCTGCCATCATTCCTCCCATAGTTGCAACTATTCTGCTCCCAGGATAGACTGGTAAAAAGAATCCTTGTTTTCCCAGAGCGATGTCTACTGAGTCAACCGTTGCACCAGGGCCACATTCGAAATACCCATAATCTGTATCAATTTCAATAAAGTTCATTCTTCCCGTATCTAAAATAATGCCTTTTTCAGGTGCTCTCGCTGAACCTGTTAAGCTAGTACCTGATCCCCTTGGATAAACAGGAATATTCTCATTGTTAGCAAATTTTAATATCTCGCTTACTTCTTTCTCATCTTTGGGTTTGACAACAACATAAGGCAGTTTTTCTTTATTAAGATCTAAATCATAGGGGAAAGCATCAAGTGTATTATTGATTAACTCAAAAAAATTGTCCGATATGTTCTTTTCACCCACAATATCCTTTATTTTCTCGTAAACTCTATCTGCCATTGCACAGACCCCTTGTTAGCAAACCTAGGCTATATTTGTTTCAGATAAACCGAATAACTGAAGATTTTCAGCCTTATCCATGATTCCTGCCGCCATACCTTCAAATGTTTCCCGCCACTATTGCTCTGCAGCTTGTCTGGGAGATTGTATTCCAGCTTATTTCGATTTCAGTTCCTCAATGAACTAGGCTGGTAATTTCAGAGATGTCAGCTAATGCTTCCAGGTTTTCCACAAGCCAGATTATTCTGCGGGTCTTTTCGCGCGATATGATTCCCTCTGTCTGGGAAAGGAACTTTTCAATAATCTCCTCATGTGACATGGGTTTCTGGGGATCGCCCTTACAGTAGTCCGTGGTCTTTGTATAAGCCTTATCAGCAGTTGTCTTTACCTCAAGCACGGTTACAGATTTCTCTGGTTCTCTTGCAAAGGCTTTTACAGCCTCAGGAAAGGTCTTAATTTTGACCTTTTGCATGAACCTCTTGAGCGCTTCATCTTTGAAACGTTCTTCAATGTACCAAGTCGGCCCAACCGTATATCCCAATGCTGCATTGCCAAAAGCCCATGGTACGCTCCAGTAAGCATCTTCTGCGTTTGAAGGGTTAATGTTGTCAAATGGGTATCCCGTGATCTTTTCATGAGCGTGGTAGGTGACTTCCTCAATGTCTTGTGGCTTCAGACCGTTGGACGCCATGATGTCTAACAGGGATTCAACACCAGCCTGCGCCCATCTGCAACTAGGCCAAGGCTTAAACGCCAACGCTGAAAGAATCAAAAAATCCTTGCCTAAATCTTTGGTGTACGTTTCCCAGTCGTTGATATCCGAAATAGTCGTCCAGTATGGATATGGCTCGTCCAGGATTTCATGGTAGCCCGTATAACCCAGCTTAGCCAAAAGAGCAGCATTTACGGCGACAAAACTGTGAAACTGATTACCGCATTTTGACATGGATGCAGGCACATACAGAATATTATGGACATTCATTGTCGGTCCATTGCCCAGGCCCATACCGAAAGCATTCATACCCTCTTCCTGGCTCAATCCCAGTAATTTAATTGAAACAACCAGCGGACCACAACCCTGCCAGCTTGAGTTCCACACCATTCTTCTGTGCTCGGGAGAAGGGAAGGTAGCGTCAATAATCCTTCCGGTGACATCATAAGCGGTGCAAACTGATGTCAAAATATCCCTGCCATTAACCTTCTCCCTTTCACCAAGGGCGAGAGCTGTCATAACCATTCCCGATCCAGGATGACCTCTGTTCTTATAGGTTTCCATAAGCTCCAAACCCATGCATAATTGGGTATTGACACCTGAGGCGATCCCGACCGGGAGCTTTGTGCCGTCTGAGAATAACGTGGCTTCAGGAGTGCCACCCAATTGTCTGCCCCACTCAATAATGATCCTGCCAGATAGAAGTGCTGACCCACCCAAAGCATTGCCAATCTCGTCCAGGATAAATTCTTTGGCTTTTGTGACGGCTTCCTGTGGAATATTCTCAAAACGCGCTCCTATGATATAGTCCGTAAGCTTCCTCGTAATGCTCATGACCTCATTCCTCTATGATCTTTAAAAATGATATCCTCTGCAAAAGACAAGGCACTGGCACGGCTGGATCTTCCTTTGGCCAATTCTTCACAACCTCCAAACTCCAATGAAAGGTAAGAATCCGGTCATCATCATTCCTTTGCAGGATTCATGATTATCCCTTCATAAGATTAGGCAAAAAGAGCGCAATCTGGGGGAAAATTATCACGAAAATTATGCAAACTATCATCATTAACAGAAAGGGGGCTATACCCCGGAATATGGTAAAAAGAGGTACATCTTTAGCCACCCCGTGGATTACATAAACATTGAGCCCAACAGGCGGCGTAATCACTCCCATCTCCGAGACCAGCACCATTATTACCCCAAACCATATGGGGTCGAAACCCAGTTTTACGATTACAGGATAGAAAATGGGCACAGTGAGTATAACCATGGCTAGAGTGTCCATAATGCAACCAAGGAATAAGTAGACGATCAAAATGCCTATCAGAATGACATGAGCCGATACCGGGAGGCCACCGACAAAGCTGGCCAGCTCAAAGGGAACCCTACTTATGGCCAAGAAGTAACCAAAGATCATAGCGCCGATGACAATGACAAAAATCATGGCTGTCGAACGCATGGTCTCATTCAGGGCAGTAATAAGATTCTGTTTGGTAAGCCGCTTCTTGAACAGCGCGAAAAGGAAAGCGCCAAATGCTCCAGCTCCTGCTGCTTCAGTGGGCGTGAACAGCCCTACATAGAGACCACCCATAATCAGCAAAAATAAAGCCAAGACCCCCCAGCTATCCTTAAGTGCGCGCAACTTTTGGCCAAAGTTCGTTCTATCCCCGGGAGGACCTAGTTTGGGGTTGTGTCTAACCCGAACATAGATGCTAACCATAAACAGGAGCGCAAGCAGAATGCCGGGGCATACACCAGATATGAAAAGCTTGCCTATGGATTGTTCTGTGAGTATCCCATAAATGATGAAAATAGAGCTCGGGGGGATAAGAATGCCCAGCGAACCCCCAGAAGCAACCACCCCGGTGGCCAATGCTGAATTGTAATCATATTTTTTCATCTCTGGCAAAGCTATCATGCCCATTGTACCTGCTGTTGCAAGGGTAGAGCCGGATACGGCGGCAAATCCACTGCACCCTAAGATGGTAGCCATAGCCAGTCCACCGGGCAACCCACCAATCCACCTATAAGCACTATAATAAAGGGCCTCACTTAACCCAGAATGGAAGGCAAATGAACCCATCAGTAAAAACAAGGGGAGGACGCAGAGGTCATAACTAGCTGCGGTGTTAAAAGGAACTGTTCGTAGCAAGCCAAAGGCGCCTTCCACGCTGGTTATATAGGCGAAACCAACAAAGCCTACGAGCCCCATAACCAGGCCTACTGGCATTCGCAAAAAAATCAGTATAACAAGCAAACCTACTCCAATTAATCCAACCGCAAGAGGACTCACTTCTTTAGTGCTCCATGCATAGATTCAAAGAAGTTTGCCACAAGAACCAGATCGAATACTGCACAACCAATAACCAGTACAATCAAAAAAGGAAAGTGGGGAATATGCAATACTCCGGATACATGCCCCGAATGCCATAAGCTTTCTGCTTGCACCGCACCTTGCCAGGCTATCAATGAGACTACACCTATACTGAGGAGACAGGTAAAGGCATCAATAATTGCCTGAGCCCGCCGTGGCAGCCGAGCGACTAACAGATCCACGCTAACATTTCCTCGCTGGACAGCACAATAACCGAATCCCCAAAAGACTACGAAGGTCATCAAGAATTGTATAAGTTCAACTGCTCCGGGTATGGGAAGATTAAAGAGGTACCGTCCTGCTACATGCACGACAACGAGCAACATTAATGCGAGCAAGAAACCAAAGCCCGCATAGTTAATCACCCGGCTTGGCGGATGGGCAATCCTCTCGATGAGGTCAACTGACTTTTTTAGCCACATTTTTTGTGTTTTATTTCTGCCTCCTAAGTCTTAGAGGCATTGCCCGAAAGCGATGCCTTTTTGACCGAAGGCTTCAACCAATCCTTATTGTTAATCTCGCCAGCTTCCAAACTCATTGTTATATTTTTTTATCAGTCGCTTCGCCTCCTCAACAAACCTTCTCCCTGGGTACCCTTTTGCTTCCATACGGGCTATCCAATTCTCCGTTATAGGAGCACACTGCCGCTCCCATCTCGCTGTCTCCTCAGCGGATAGGTGTATTTCCTTCATACCCGTCTTTTTTCCGAATTCAAAACCAGCTTTGTCGGCGGCGTTCCACGCCTTTCCCAGAAGATCAGCGCCTGCTGCGCCGCTGCACTCGTCTATTATCTTCTGGATGTCCTTTGGCAGGCTCTCATATTTCTTTTTGTTCATGGCTACCCAAAACCACTGAACATAAAAATCGCCGATAGTCATATATTTTGTTACCTCATGAAGTTTCCACGTCCTAATTGCCTCAGCAGGAAAGATGGTAGCATCTACCGTGCCTTTAGACAAAGCAAGGTAGCAGTGGGGAGCAGGCATTGATACTGGAGAGCCGCCTAAAGCTTTGACAATATCACCTATTCCGCCCGGAGCTCTCACTATTAGGCCCTTCATATCTTCCATGGTGCGGACTGGTTTTCGCGAGAAAATCTGACCAGGTCCCTGAGAGAACAACCAAAGGAGATGAACATCGGAATATTCTTTTCTCAGTTCTGGAAATTCCTTGTAAAGATCCATCCAAGCACGACTTGCAGCCCAGGATGAATGGGCACCCATAAACGGGAGTTGCGTGGCCTCACTCATTAGGAAACGACCCATATAATAGGGGCCAGGGTCCAAGCAAATATCAATAGTGCCTGCCTTGACCGCATCATACATAGTGCCTGGTTTGGCCAAGGCACAGCCCGGGTAAAGGGTTACTTTGACCCGGCCGTTCGTTCTCTTTTCAACCATATTCTTCCAAGGCACAACAACATCAGTATGACACCAGGCTACCTCTGGAAAGAGGTGATTAAAGCTCAACTCTATGGGTTTATTCGATGTTGGAGTCTTGGCCCAACTCACCGTGAAGGACAGCACTACTAATAGCAATGCTAAACATGTGCTGCCTATTACTCTTACTAACCTGTGTCTTATCATTTTAATACCTCCCCTAAGATAGTGTTAATGAGTCTTTACTTGTTCTCAACAAAACCTTTGCACAAAATCTGTTATTAGAACTTAGTTCTATATCATCGTATCACCTCCCTTCACTGGTCTTGCAGTCGTAGCCATTCCCGATATACCGCGACGTCCTGCTCTTTTTGGGTTTCCATGAGCTTCGACCCAGCACACAGTTGGATATTTGCATCTGAGGCAATACAGGGCAATATCTTGCCCCGTCTGAGAATATGCTGGGCTCTGCTGCTCTACCTAATTGCTGCACCCGTTCAACAATTATCTTACTAGACTACCGCATACATCCGTTTATTCTATAGAGAACCCCACCCAAGGTGAACTCTTTGATTTTTCAGGCAGAGAGTCTTATAAAAAAACACCCTGCATCTGAGCATATTTCTTTTCTGCGTGCTGGAGGTGCAATTTCGTAAGTCTTTTTAACTTCTTTACGTCCTTTCTTTCTAACGCCTCAAACATCTCTTTATGATCGTTCAAAGACTCCCGAGCTCCCCCCACCGCACTCAAAGCTATTGCACGAAGCCATTGAAATTTATCGATAAGACCCGAGATAGTCTGAAAAAAAACCTCTGATTTCGTTGACTTATATAGGATTTCGTGAAATTCTGTCTCACATCGAATAATATTGTGAAAATCACCTACCTCAACGTAAGCTTGGGCCTCTATTATATTTTGCTCTAGGTGTTTCATTTCAGAGAGGGTTATTCCTTCGATAATCAGAGGAACCGCAAAGAGCTCAATGACATTCCGAATTGCAAAATATTCCCGACCTTCTTTTGAAGAAAGCTTTCTTATTATAAATCCTAATCTATCATCACAATAGACCAGATTCTCATTTTCAAGCATTAATAGGGCTTCTCGGACGGGAGTCCTGCTTATTTTCAAACCCCTTGCAATCTCATTTTCAGATAATTTGTCTCCCGGTTTGTACTCAAAATAAAGGATTTTTTTCTTGATATTTTCATAAATCTTGAAGCGCAACCCGCGTTTAGTATTCAATTGGACCTCCCAGCAATAAATCAATAATGCAATGAATCATATAAAATATATGGATCTGTATATTTAGCTGTATACTATGAATTATCCTATGCCTCAAGCTTTTTTTATTACATTTTGCCAGTGAAAAGGGGCTCATATCTATTTTGTTGACTGCTCCAAAGCCTCATTTCGCGTTAAGGCTATTTCATCCTAGCAGCTTCTTGGCCCGGCAAATTCCGCTTCAATCCAATAGGTTAGCGAACTAGTTGACGAAAACATGTCCTTGAGTGCTTGGTATGGGCCGTCGGCAGGACAGATAACTAAATGTGATGCAATCGAAACCAGAAACGGTTTACTGTTTTGGTTTCATTATGATATCGTTGCTTTTCGAAAAGCGTTAGTTCATATACAAAAGGGGGAATTGGCCTGATCGATCCACCCTGAAAATGGAGTAACCATTGGTGATGGGCAGACAGAACCTGATATTAGTGCCGGGTCTTTTGTGTGACCGTGCCCTGTGGCAGCATCAATCCAAGCACCTGGTCGAACTCGCTGAGATCATCGTTGCTGATGTAACACAGCACGACTCGATGGCCAGCATTTCCGAAGCACTGATGATCCAGGCGCCAGAACGCTTTGCCCTAGCGGGGCTTTCGATGGGTGGTTATGTGGCGCTAGAAATTATGCGTAGGGCACCAGAGCGAGTAACCAAGCTGGCATTACTCGACACCTCAGCCCGAGCCGACACCAAAGAAAAGACCAGGGGCCGCATGGAATTGATTGAGCTGACTCTGAAGAGGAGGTTCAATCAGGTGATGCCGCGACTTTTGCCGCAGCTTGTTCATCCCAACCGGCGCCAGGACCGCCAGCTGACCAACGCGATCGTGTCGATGGCAGGGCGCGTTGGCCGAGATGCCTTTGTGCGCCAGGAGACAGCGATCATGGCTCGCCCAGATAGCCGCGATGACCTGCGCAGAATTGAATGCCCGACCCTGGTCCCGTGCGGCCGCCAGGACACCTTGACTCTACTAGAGCTCCATGAGGAGATGGTGGCTTGTATCCCGAACGCTCACCTCGCAATCATTGAGGATTGTGGTCACATGTCGGCCATGGAACAGCCTCAGGCAGTAACTACCTTGCTCCGGGACTGGTTGCTCTACAGTTAGGGCACATATTGATGCCGGGTTATACCATATCTTTTGATGCTTTGTCCTTGACACCAAGGCCTATTTCCTGCAGAGTTAAATCATCCAACTCTGGCGAATTACCAGACGGAGCAGGCGCCTTCTCCGCAGCGTGACCAAGCAATATTTGACAAAGGGATTACTATGTTTATCGAAGTGAAAGGACATCGTCTCAACACCGCATCCTTCGGGCCTGGACCCAGAACGTTTCTGGCCCATGGTGGTTGGGTTGCTAATTGGGAGGTTTGGCAGCAACCCTTTGAGCTGATGAGCAAGACATGGCGCTGTGTCACTTACGACCACAGGGGTTCCGGCGAAAGCCCAGTGCCACCCCATGAAATTAGCCCAGAGCTGCTGGTTGATGACCTGTTTGCTGTGATGGACACTATGGGAATAGAGAGATGTCTGCTTGGTGGTGAGTCATCCGGCGGATTTATCGCCCTGCTGGCTGCGCTGCGTTCACCCGAGCGGTTCGAGGGACTGGTCCTGATTGCTACCATGCCAGCTATCAACGAGACTGCAAAGCCTCTCATCGATGGCAGCCGCACCGATTACAGAGAAACCATTCGATGGTTCGTTGAGGCATGCGTACCAGAGCCCGACAGCGAGCACATCAAACGCTGGGGTCGGAACATCCTCCTTCGGGCCGAACCGGAAGCAGCGGCCCGTATGCTCGAGAGCGCATATGAGAGGGAATTTGAGATTGCCCTTGGCAATATCTCTCTGCCCACTTTGGTCATCCACGGCACCGAGGACACGATTGTACCCCTAAAACTCGGCCAGCAGATTGCCGATGCCATTCCAGATGCTGAACTGGTGGTCTTCGAAGGAACCGGACATGTGCCCACAATGACTCGGCCTCACGAGGTGGTGGCAGCAATCGAGCGCCGCTTCCGAGAAATCGTTGGATTTAGTTGACTATCTTTGGGTTGCTTCAGAACCGAAATCCCCTATTTTTATAATAATAAGATCAGTTACATATATTTTTATTAATTCAGGTATAATTCTTGCATAATTATATATCAATATGGTTATTATATATTATAGTTATAAACTCTTAATAGCAATTTACCTATTTTTGGGCGGGGTGCTCAGTTGGCTATTAAGCCACAATCATCAATATTTTCTAGCGGACAAAATCATCGAAACCCTGACGTATACATTATTAGCAGAGAATTTATCCAATGGAGTCACAATTTTATTGGCATTCTAACTTCAGCTAAACACAATGAGAAAACATCACATATTATCAGTCGATAGCCAGGCACAAGGGCCGCGACAAATATTTGACGAACAACGTAAAAATCTGATGCAAAGTGTCAAACCCTTGAGCGAATTGTTTCCTATATGCGCAAACTGCAAGAAAATCCGTGATAGTAATAACAATTGGCAAGATCGGCTAAAATACTTCGGAAATCATTTTGAGGGCCAATATACCCATACCATCTGCCCAACATGCGCAAAGATACTTTACCCAGAGTTTTTTGAAAAGAGACACTGAGAAATCCAAAGAGGGCGATATTCAGATAATGAGTATATTCCGGTAAGAATGAGGGATGTGCCCTGTGCTTACAGGAACCCTTGAAACACTACCAGTCCTGCTTCGTCATAGTCCACTGCATATAAGAACGGTCTTCTCTGGTTGATCGAACCAAAGCGAAGGTCAAAAAACTCTACTCGCCGGTTGCCGCGTTTAAACCCTCTATCCCTGACAACGGGAAATCGGGCGAACCACAAGAACGTCTTTACCTTTTCGAGTTCTAAGGCCTTCTCGACCCACGGGGAGTCATCAAACCTCTGTATCTCCTGGTACTGAACCCGGCGGATAGGCCTATAGCGGGCCAGAAAACGGCTAAGAAAGTTCTTCTCCTTGCCCGGGTTCCGATCCTCGGAGCCAATCAGGTTTACGAACCCTTGATAGATGCTCTTGTCTGTGAGGATGTAATTCCCCCAATTGAAAGGAGACAGGGGTTGTGGCAATGACGCAATGGCAGTTGCCGCCAACCCCTTTTCCTGTGCAAAACCTTTTGCCAATGAGAGGGCCCGGGAGTGATTAAAGACACACAGCCCAATATAGAGGATGGCTATTAAAAGCGAAGCCCTGCCAAGGGTTATGCCCTTTTGCTTCCAGAACAATAAAGCGATAAGAGGAAATAGGAGCGCAGCAACAAGATAAGGATCAATGATAAAGAGCCAATCCAACTTGAACCGGTAATCGGAAAAAGGGCTCAGGATCATAGTGCCGTAAGATGTGGCCAGATCGAGAAGGTCATGGGCGACAATCACAACCACACATATCACAAAGAATCTCCAGTACTTTCCTATCCTAGAGATCTTTGCGAAGAGCAAAGCTAAGAGAAGGGAGAAGGGAACAACCAAGAAAACGGAGTTGGTCAGGCCCCGGTGGTACTTGAGGGCGAATTCTGATCCAAATATTCCCAGCAGAATATCAACGTCTGGAAAGATAGAAGCAGTCACTGCTGCTATGGTACCCCACTTTCCCGTGCCTTTGTTCAATCCCGCCTTAGCGATCACATACCCGGTTAGTGCGTGCGTTGCCGTGTCCATTAAAGGAAAATATACCCCGCCTCGATGGGGAGATTCAAGCAGATTTCACGTGCAGGGAAAATGTGCTTGAAGCCTTGCTTAAAGCACAGCCCCTGGTCCTCTTCATTGGACCCCAGAAAATCATCGGTTCCCCTCCAGAGGCGGGCAAGCATACCGTGTTCAAGCAGACTTCGCCATAGTAGCCTATGGCTACGACGGCTGAATTGGATATAATTACAAATCTTATGGTTATTAGCCAACCCCTTTATGACTCACGGCATAGGCGAGTCAGGATAGATAACGACTACCGTCTGGATATGTGTGGGTGCAGAAGATACCAATCACGTCTTGTGGATTTACACCAACCCCATTGCTGGTTCACTGCTGCACCCAAACTGATTAGGTAAAAAGCCTATCCACATCATAGGCCACCTTATCTCTCATGATGTAATAGGATGCCCTGGTCAGTTTATTGCTCAATGCCTTTATGGCAACAATCCCATTTGTCTTAGCCATCTTGCGCTGGTAGAATGTTTGGGCATGGGGGCAAAATCTCTTGGCAAAGTTGGCTGCCTCTACATATGCCCAGGAGAGGTAACGGTTCCCATTCTTTCTGTTATTTTCATCCTTCTTTTTGCCATTGGAGAGCCGCTCAGCTTTTACACACCGACAATACGAGGAGTAGTCTCCTACCTTAGGAAAGCGATTTATGTCTCCCACCTCCAGCATGATGGTCAATGCCAGGATATCTCCGATCCCCGGAATCGT
>JAFDDT010000296.1 GCA_019310725.1 Deltaproteobacteria bacterium
CCAAAGCCTGGAACGCTGGGCCAAGGGATTTTTGTCCAAAGGTTCGCTAAGCTTCAATTCTTGTAACAATTGCAGACAAGCAAATTTTGGCATTCAGCAAAGCAGTCGGAATACAGGGTAACCAAAAAAGTCAAGGGAATGAAGCGGGGAGAATGGGTCGCTTTTTTTCTTGACACTTGATATTGCATCTTTTAGGGTGATCTAGAGCCGGGGTTGAGGCGCGGTACTCAACATTAGCCGCAGGAAAGGGGAGCAGGCCCCGACCTTGATCTTGCGGTGAAAGGGTGTACCGCCGAAGTCCGCTATTGGCCTGTTACGAAAGTGGACTGGGACTGCGGAGAAGATCCGTAGTACTGTCACGGGTTTCCGTGGAGCGCTCTCTTGGTTGGTTTGCAGTTGGAGCGTGTTCCAGCTGCTTTTTTTATTGGGACCCGGAACATTTAAAAAGGAGGGAATGAGATGTTTAGTGGGTGTTATACGGCTTTGGCGACGCCGTTCAAGGGCAATGAGGTGGACTACGAAGGACTGAGAAGATTGGTGGAATTTCAGATCTCAGGTGGTGTGAGCGGAATACTCGCTGTGGGTACGACAGGAGAAAGCCCGACACTGACGTGGGAAGAGCACAACGAGGTAATTAAGGTTGTGACTGAGGTGTGCAAGGGGAAGTGTATGACCATCGCTGGGGTGGGGAGTAACAATACCCGAGAAACACTCGAGATTACTGAGCACGCAGCGCGGGTTGGGGCTGAGGCAGGCCTTTTGACGGATCCGTATTACAATGGGCCGAGTTCCCTTGAAATCCGCAGGGAATACGTTGCTCCTGTGGCTGAAAGGTTTCCCCAGATTCAATTTATCCCCTATGTGATTCCTGGTCGTACCGGTACACAGCTTCTCCCCGAAGACCTTGCTATATTGCATAAGCAATATCCTAATATGAGCGCTGTGAAAGAGGCCACGGGGAGCATCGAGAATATGAGAAGGACAAGGGAGTGCTGCGGGGAGGATTTTGCGATACTGTCCGGCGATGATGACATGACGTTTTCCATGATGACAGATCCGCTCATCAAGGCAACGGGAGTTATCTCGGTGGCCTCAAACATTGCCCCCAAGGCAGTCCAGGAAATGACTAGGCTCCTCAATGAAGGGCAACGGGGCGAAGCAGAAAAACTCATGGATGCCTTGAACCCCCTTTTTGGGATTGTGACGGTGAAAACCGAGGAGGATAGCCCTTATGGCACAGTGCTTTGTCGCGCGAGAAACCCTCTCGCCACAAAGACTCTTATGGCGATCCTTGGCATGCCTGTTGGTCCATGTCGCCAACCACTAGGCAAAATGACGAAAAAGGGCCTCGATGTAGTTTTGAACGTAGGCCGCACCGTGTGGAAGAAAAACCCCAATGTTCTCAAACCGGTCGGCGATTCTTTTGGCGTGGATATCGAAGCAAGGCTCAATGACCAGTCAATTCTAGCAGGGCTAACATATGATGAATATTAAGGGAAGGCGTTACGGGGAAGGAGAAGCTGAGTTTTTCAGGATAAGTATTATGCAAAGGCCTCGAAATGTGACTCCCTGGTCGATTACTAATGCCTATCCAAGATTTCTCTGACTTTTTGGGATAATTGGTCTAAGGTATAAGGTTTGTGGATAAAACCATTGCACCGATGGTCAAGTGTTTCAGCCACCTGGCCATCGGTGCTATTACCACTTGTGAAAAGAACCTTTACGGCAGGGTTAATTTCTCTTATTAGGTGATAGGCTTCTCCTGCTTCCCGCAGATCGGGCGTAACTGCGTCAAGGAGCACCATATCGATCTTGTCCTTATTTTCCTCATAACGTTTTACGGCCTCTTCCCCACACCTTGCGCTGAGCACCTCATAACCCAGTTTTTTCAGCATTCGGCTGCCCACATCAACAATCATATCATCGCCATCTACAAAAAGAATTGTCTCTCGCTCGTTCAGACCGTGTCCAGTCGATCCTTTCTCTCTTGGGACTTCCCCCTTTGCAACCGGCAGAAAAATGTCAAAGGTAGCTCCTTCGCCTTTCTTGCTGGAGACATTTATGATCCCGCAATGATTTTTGATGATTCCGTATGCAGCGGCAAGACCTACATTTCTTTGGTGGTAAAGAATGGCTCGAATATCCGTTGCTGAGTAATTTTGTCCATGCCAATTCCATTATCCCTCACAGATATTTTCACAAACCTTCCAGGTTCCAGGTCATAAGGTTTTACATAGCTCTCGTCAAGGTTGACGTTTTCGGATTCAAGATATAATTCGCCTCCCCCAGGAAGGGCCTGCCAGGCATTAACGTAAAGGTTTAACAATACCTGTTCAATCTGCCCCTGGTCTACTTCTACAGGCCAGATATATTTTTCAAATTTTTTGTGTATTTGAATCTCTTGCTTTGTGCGGCCAAAGATATGTGAAGACTTTTCTATGAGCTCGTTAAGATTGGTGCGCCTTACATCGTATTTCCCGCCTCTTGCGAAGCCCAAAAGTTGTTTGGTTAAATCCGCTCCGCTTTGAATTTGTTGTTCAATATGTTTGAGCTTTTCATAATGGGGATGAGTAGAGTCAATGCCAAGGAGCACCAATGAGGCATTTCCCTGGATGCCCATAAGCAAATTGTTAAAGCAATGGGCGATTCCACCTGCAAGAGTGCCGATTGCTTGCATCTTTTGCTCCTGATAGATCTGAACTGCAAGGTCTTGCTTTTCTTTGTCCACCCGCTTCCGTTCCGTGATGGCTCCGACCCATACTTGTATCCCAGACACGCCGTTGAAAGCAATGGACCGGGCACTAATCTCCACATCACAGTAGGATCCATTTTTGCGGCGCAGCTTGACTTCCAGTTTTGAAAGGATATTGGCATCGCCCGTGCAAGCCCCCACGCTTTCCACAACAAGATTTTGGAAGTCAGGATGGTAGAGCAGTCGATGATCAGTCCCTTGCAGTTCCCCCTGCTCATAGCCGAGTAATTCATGGAGTCGCTTGTTGGCAAAGATAATTTTAGGGCCTTTTTGGATAAATATGCCCTCGAAACCCTCCTCAACAAGAGCTCGATACTTTTCTTCATTCCGCTGCAGCAACTCCTGCGCTATTTCTTCCTTGAGGAATTCTTTTGCACCATTCAAAGCAGTTTCCATAGCCTTACTCTCAATCAAAGGCGATGTTCGCATATAGGGATTACTTGATCTATGTTAAGAAAAAACAAAGATTTCTGTCAAAGGCGATTATTTGAAAAATTATTTTAGCCCTTGTCTGTGTTTTCGACAAGCGTAACATATTGATTTTATGGAGAGAATGCTCAGTAGCATCTTTAAATCTTTACTGGATATAGAAATGACAAGCTTGAGAAATTAACTTTGAATTCAAACGGTTGTGCGTCTTTTCGATAAAGGAAGGGCTTTTATCCATATTGCCAAACTTTCATTTTCTTCAAAAAGCTGTGGTTTTTGAATTTTTTCGTTTTGTTCGCTTTTAATTTTCCTATTCTTGGATAGGATACGTGGTGGCTTCCAGAGTAGCAGGAATCTTGCTTACCCTTGAAGGGTTACACTGGGGAAGGCTAAGCGGAAAAAAGGAGATCAGTTTTCTGTAAGAAGTAATGGCAATTGGTTTCTTGTCGATTTTTTTAGTGATTTTATTTTTCAGCATATTTTTGAGAAAGGTTCTTTGGTCTGGCACATGTAAGAATCCCTAAACAAGGGGAATCAGATGGCGTTCTATCTCCGCCTTAGGAAGAACTCCCACCAGTCGGTTGGCCAGCTTTCCATCCTTGAAGATGAGCAAAGTAGGAATGCTATGAACGGCATATTGCGAGGCGATCATAGGGTTTTCATCAACGTTAAGTTTCGTAATTTTGAGCTGGCCAGCATATTCTGAGGCCAGTTGCTCCAGAGTGGGCGAAAGCATGTGACAGGGACCACACCAGGGAGCCCAACAGTCCACGATTACTGTACCGGGATAAGAAAGTACTCCCTCTGCGAAGGTGCTATCCGTTACGGTCACGGGACGGTCGTGAAAGCCAGAGGATGCCAGGGGCGTTCCACACTTTCCACAGCGTGGTTTGTCCTGCAATCGATTCCTCGGTATTCGGTTTTTCATACCGCAATTGCCACACCGGATAATAATGTTCCCTTGATTCACTGCAAACCTCTTTTCAAGTATTGTTCTCAAATCCGGCTATGATGGAGATCTTTTGCCGAGATCAGATTAGTATGGCGAAAATTTGCTCCTTTTTTCCATCGTCCCATCCCATATCACAGTTTCTCTGTATAGAATACGTGAGTCAAGAAAAAATTTTCTATGATATCAGACCTTCTATCAATTATGATGCTGTTACGAATGTCGTATCCAGCATGTGCTTAGAAATGTGGTTTTCGGAAGACAAGGCGAGCAAGCGGTGCAGGTCGTGACGGGGAGGTAGCAAGCAAGTGCTGAGTTCTATGGCCCGCTTCGTGCATTGATGAGGAAACAATAGCTTGTTATGGTCAAATTGCGGGCTTAACATTGGTGTTAAGACCCTGGATTACATGGATATCCAGTTCCATGGATAAGTGGATTGGGATCCTATGATCAGTGATTCTTGAACCCGAGTACAAGAAAGGAGATTCTATGAGCGTACTCATCCATTTCTCAATTTTCCCTTTAGGCAAGGGGGAAAGCGTGAGCCCCTATGTCGCAAGGGCAGTGAAAATTATTCGGGAAAGCGGTTTGAAGTTTAGTCTTGGCCCCATGGGCACGAGTATTGAGGGGGAATGGAACGAAGTCATTACACTGGTCGGTGGCTGCTTCCAGGAGCTTAAGAAAGACTGCGATCGAGTGTATATGACTATCACTGCCGATTACAGAAGGGGTGGCTCTGGACGCATCGAGAGCAAGGTAAAGTCTATAGAGAGCAAAATATAGATTTACCCATCCTCCTACGCGAGGCCTCTCCATTTATTTCGTAGGTTGAAAAAACACACACGACGGTAACTGTCACGTGGAATCTTGTCTCTTGTTGAGGTAAGTGCCGGGGATTAGAGTTCTTCCAGTGCAGATATTTTGGATAGTGACAATACAGAAGGGGTTGCGCCTCAGCCACCCCTTACTTGGCCCAGCGAGGTTGTCGGCGGCCAGAAGCGCAGTCCGTGTTTCAGATCTAAATCAATAGACGGAGCATGAGCACTGTTATTGTTGATGGGGTGTTGACTTTAACTGCTGTGCGGTGCGTGATCTAGAG
>JAFDDT010000081.1 GCA_019310725.1 Deltaproteobacteria bacterium
CTCAGAAAGAGTAAAAGCAAGATTACTCCTAGTACACCAAACATAGACATGATAACCTCCTTTAATTGTTATTTGCCTTCGCCAGAATACCCCGCAGCTTTATTTCACCCTTTCGTGGGTTTCGGCTTCTTTGTCCTTTTCGACTATCAGCTCAAGGCCCTCGGAACCGATGATCCGAACCTTCTCGCCTTCCTCAACAACCTCTTTGCTGGTAGCCTTCCAATATTCCCCGTGGACGAAGATGAGTCCTTTCGGATCAATTGTTTCCTCAGTAATACCAGTTTCACCAATCAATCCCTCCCTTCCCCCTTTCGGTGATCTCCTGTAGGCCCTGAATGCCAGAAACGCAATCGCAATAAAAAAACCACCTACCAGAACAATGGTAGGCATCATGAGTTTTAGGGATACCCCAACATTCTCAAAAAGCATTACTGAGCCAAGAGCGAGGCAGATGAGACCCGCTAAGGATAAAAGGCCATAACTGGTGACCTTTATTTCCGCAATAAACAATATAATGGCAAGGCCAATGAGGAGCAGTCCGGCGTAGTTTACGGGTAGTGTCTGAAATGCGAAGAAGGCCAAAATAAGTGAAATGGCACCTACGACTCCTGGCAGGATCGCACCAGGATGGGATAGCTCGAAATACAGGCCTGCCAGACCAATCATCATGAGGATATAGGCTATGTTCGGATTACTAATGGTGTTTAATATCCTATCTCTCCATCCTGGAGCAACGTAGGTTAATTTCATTTCCTTAGTGTGGAGGGTCACTTTGCCTTTATGCAGCACGATTTCCTTGCCGTCTAAAAGGCTGAGCAGGTCATCTATATCCCTCGCCACCAAATCAACAACCTTCTCTTTAACCGCCACATCCGCGGTAATGCTAACACTTTCCCTGATAGCCTTCTCAACCCAATCCTGGTTTCTCTTTCTGTCCTTTGCAATGCTCCTGGCATAGGCAACCATATCATTGACAACCTTTTCAGACATAGTCTTGTTAATCTCTTTGCCATCAGCACTAACAGGATGGGCGGCACCTATATTTGTTTGAGGGGCCATGGCAGCAACGTGGGCCGCTACAGTAATCATTACCCCGGCTGAGGCTGCTCTCGCACCCCTCGGTGCCACATAAACAACAACAGGCACAGAGGAGTTCAGGATAGCCTTGACAATACTCCTCATAGACGTATCAAGACCACCAGGGGTATCCATTCTAATAATGACCAGGGGGTATCGATCTGTTTCAGCTTGCTTGATGCCCCGTGTCACGAACTGATCGGTACCAGGACTAATAGGACCCTCAAGCTCAATCACCATGGCAGTATTTTGTTTACCCTGGACAGCATTGTGAAAGAGGCCAATGCTGAAGGCAACCAGGAAAATGAGATAAAGGGCATTCTTGTTTTTTGTTCTAATTTCTTGACCTCCTCGGATCTTCCAATCCTAACTTTTTCATTATCTTTTGCACATCATCCCAAACGTGCTTTTTGGCTTGGGGATTTCTCAATAGATATGCCGGGTGATAGGTTGGCATTACAGGGATGTCCATAAAGGAGTGCCACTGGCCCCTGCCACGAGTTATCTTGAAACCCCAATCTATCAGGCTCTGGGCCGGTATCCTGCCAATGGCACAGATGACCTCCGGTTTTATGAGCGAAATCTGGTTCTCAAGAAATGGAAAGCACATCTCTATCTCATCTGGCTCTGGATCCCGATTGTGGGGAGGGTGACATTTAATGACATTACAGATATAGACCTTATCTCTTGTTAAGCCCATAGCCTTTATAACATCAGTCAGGAGCTTCCCTGCTGCACCTACAAAGGGTTTCCCTGTTATATCTTCCTCTACCCCGGGAGCCTCACCCACAAAGACGAGCCTGGCATGAGGTGATCCTTCACCAAACACCACAGTTTTTCTTGATTTACTGAGCTTACATCGATCACACGCACTAACAAAATGCTCCAGTTCCTCAAGGCTCTCGCAGTATGAATTCTTTCTTGATGGTACTGCCTCTAATTGAGGTCCCCCCACGAGGTAGTGTAAACTCTCTGTAGAGACAAAGGGTGAATCCAGGCCAATCTCCTGACTGTTTGTCAACTTTCTCTTTATCTGTCCGAGTAAATCTGTCAACCCTTCTCTAATATTCATTCTGTCGTCAAACCCTTGACCCTATCAAGTATTCTATCTGCTACATCCTCCTTTGACATTAAGGGAACTACCTCCTCGTTTCCTTCTCTATCAATTATTCTGACCTCGTTTGAATCAGCAGCAAATCCCCTATCTTCCTGAGAGACATCATTAAGGACAATCAAGTCCAGATTTTTTCGCTTAATCTTTTCCAGTGCATTGGCCATATGATTTGTTGTCTCAGCAGCAAAACCTACCAGGATAGCATCACCTTTGCTTCTGCCCAATTCAGCCAGGATATCTGGTGTAGCTGCCATCTCTACCACCACAGGGCTTCCTTTCTTTTTTTCCTTCTCCCGGGCCTTTGTCACGGGCCTATAATCACTTACTGCAGCTGCCTTGATAACGATATCCTGGTCATGATAATCACTCAAGACCGCCTCTCTCATCTGTTCAGCTGTCTGAACCCTAAGCACTTTTACCCCTGGTGGCGGATCAAGGTGAGTTGGCCCGGTCACCAGGGTAACATCTGCACCCCTCCTCCATGCAGTTTTGGCAAGCGCATAGCCCATCTTACCGGTCGATTTGTTGGTTACTATCCGCACCGGATCAAGGTATTCAATAGTCGGACCCGCTGTGATCAGAAGTCTCAATCCTTGTAAATCGTGATCGCTTAGTAAGTACTGTGCCTTTTCCATAATCAGTAATGGATCAGGAAATCGACCTACCCCAATTGCGCCGCTGGCCAAAACACCCCTTTCTGGTTCCATAATTGTGAAACCCCGATCTTTCAAGCGCATAATGTTGGCCTGGACGATACTATTTGCAAACATCTCTTTATCCATGGCAGGACAGATGAGAATTTGGGGGGCGGCTGCAAGGATAAGGGTAGAAAGAAAATCATCGGCGAGGCCATGCGCAATCTTTGCGAGAAGATTGGCTGTAGCCGGTGCGATGATTATCAGATCACTCTGCCTCCCTAATGTTACATGATCAAGTGATGTCCCAGGCTGCGAAAACATATCCAGTATCACACCTTCGCCAGAGAACGTTTCAAAGGTGAGAGGCCCTACAAACCGCGCTGCATTTGCAGTCATTACAACCTTTACCGCTGCGCCCGCTTTTGTTAAATAGCGCAGCAGCTCAACAGATTTATAAGCAGCTATGCTCCCTGTCACACCAAGGACTATCTTTTTGCCAGCCAGACTATTCATGCAAAAAATCCGCCCCCCTTCACCATTGATTCATAGCATTTTTGGGTTTTGAGAGCTATTTCTATTGTAACCGTTCACGGGTTCAGGGTTCAGAGGTTTTAGATTCACGGCAAGCCGCCTGCCCGCCATCCATAGTATTACGGCGGACGGGCCATCCTTGGGCCTGGCCTGCCAGACTTATGGCGGGAAGAACTCTAAACATATGAACGCCCACCTTCTATCTTAAAGGCAAAATGTCGGTTTTGGCAATAAGAAACTTGAAAAACTAAATATTTACTCTCACTTTAAGGCAAGTCTAAACGATTGCGTGCTCTTTTCGAATAGGGAACAAGGGGCTATGAGATTGGCAAGAAACTCTTAATGACGCCTCAAAGGGATTTCCCTTTGAGCAACAGCCCGTGAAAACTCTGCCTACTTGTTCAAAACGAGAAGAAATTCATCCTTTGTCATGCCATGGATCCGTATTGTCTTCAATCTTGATCTTTGCCCGGAGAGTATTTCTATTCTGTCTTTACGAACCCCAAGGCCCCTCGACAGTAGTCTTACCATATCCTGATTTGCTGAACCATCCACAGGTGGTGATGCAACCCTTACCCTCAGGGTATCGCCCTCCAAACCAACAATCTTACTCACAGTTGAACGGGGAGTCACTTTGACTTTGAGAGTAATATCTTTTGCGGGAGGTTGCCGCTTATTCATCCTTAATGTGTGCCAAGCTGAACTGCAATCTGAACTAAACTGTGAACCACAAATTGTTGAAAGAAGTAAATTGCCAGGATAAGGATGATAGGAGAAAAGTCGAAACCGCCAAAACTCAGCGGCAATATCCTCCTAATGCGGAAAAGGACAGGCTCGGTGGTAGCATATAAAAACCGAACAATGCTATTATAGGGATCAGGGTTTACCCAGGAGATTACAGCCCTGCCAATAATAACAAACATATACAGCGTCAAGGCTATGTCCAGTATCTTTGCTATGGCTAGCAGGAAATTAGCTACAATAAACATATTTTCTCCAAAAAGATAGAGATGTTAGAGCAGTCCATAAGCCGGGTTCTGTTTCCCGCATCAGTCACCCTCTACGGGACAATGGTCATTCATCTAGCCCCAATATTGCTATTAGGGTCAAGCAACCTACCCTGGGACTCGGACGGGCAGCCCTCAAACGTCCCTCTATTTGGTCTTGCTCCAGGTGGGGTTTACCAAGCCTCCGGTGTCACCACCGGAGCGGTGAGCTCTTACCTCGCCTTTTCACCCTTACCCAATTAGACGGGCTTGTCATCTAATAGGGCGGTATATTTTCTGTGGCACTTTCCTTCCCGTCACCGGGACTCCGTGTTACGGAGCACCTTGCCCTGTAGAGCCCGGACTTTCCTCCCTTCTATGTAAAACATAGAACAGCGACCATTTGTCCTGCTCCAACATCCACACCATTCTCCTTATGAGCCGCAGTGGCTAAGGGTTCTTATTTTCTTCAAAATATATAATCCTGTTGCAATTAGGGCAACTTTGGGGTGAACCTCCTCTAATTAGATCGTTATACTGCTGCGGAGGTATGCCGAGATGACATCCCCCACAAACCGCATCTATCACAGGGACTACGACCTGACTCCTTAGATTAGCCTTTAGTGCCGTATACCTGCTCAACAAATCCTGATCAACCTCTCGGGACAATTTGAGTCTCTGCTCATTAAGAGATTGAATCTCTTTATCCAGCTCTTTCATTCGTTGTAAGAACTTTTTTTTCTCGGTCTCATACTCTTTTCGAGATTGTTCCCATCTTCTGTTGTTGTCCGCGCATTCCTTTTCCTGGATCTCAATCTCTTCCATCCATTTCATCGCCACTTCCTCTTTCTGGAAGATAAGTTCATTGAGCTCTTCAATCTCTTTCAAAACAGCCTGATATTCCTTATTTGATTTGACATCGTTCAGCTTCGCCTTACTCTTTTTGAGTTTTAGCTCTATCTCTTCCAGATCCCTATCCAGGCCCATATTTCCCTTTTTCAGATCTTCAAGGTTCGATAATTCTTGCTCCATGGATTTTTCCAAAAGATCAAGATCATGTTTTAGTCTTTGAATCTCTTTGGGAGCTCTTTCCTGTTCCCTTATTATTTCGTCAACTCGAGTATCGTTGGATTGTATCCTCAGGATTATCTTGAAGTTCTCATCCAATTTCAACTCCTTATCTCGTCTGTTTCAGAAAAAATGAGAGGGCGTCCCCTTTCAAAGTGCGCCCCCTTTTCACTGGAACCCGCTGAAAAGCACCTGTTAATAATCACCTGATAATCAAAAGTTTTGATGGGCCCACCTGGCCTCGAACCAGGGACCTACCGGTTATGAGCCGGTGGCTCTTCCAACTGAGCTATGGGCCCTTTCTTTATCAATAATGGTAACTGAATCGAAATTTATATGTCAAGGAAAATAAAGACAATTTGGGGTTCTATTCAAATTCAGTGAAGCTTTCCAATAGCTTTCTCCTTCTTGGGTGACGCAGCTTTCTGAGGGCCTTGGCCTCTATCTGGCGTATCCTCTCTCTGGTAACGTTGAATTCTCTTCCCACCTCTTCCAGGGTATGATCAGCCTTTTCACCTACACCAAATCTCTTTCTCAAGACCTTTTCCTCTCTGGGGGTGAGTGTTGTCATCACTCTTCTCGTCTGCTCACTCAAGTCGAATTTGGTGACCGCTTCAACTGGAGACATTATTTTTTTATCCTCTATGAAATCCCCTAGATGACTGTCCTCTTCCTCGCCAATTGGTGTTTCCAAGGAAATGGGCTCCTTGGCGATCTTCAAGACCTTGCGCACCTTTTCTAAAGGGAAACCCATCCGCTCTGCGATTTCCTCCGGGTTTGGCTCCCGACCACGCTCCTGAACCAGGCTCCGTGAGATCTTGATGAGTTTGTTTATCGTCTCTATCATATGAACTGGTATCCTTATTGTTCTTGCCTGGTCAGCAATGGCTCTTGTTATCGCCTGCCTGATCCACCAGGTGGCGTAGGTGCTGAATTTATATCCTCTTTGATATTCAAACTTATCCACAGCCTTCATCAAACCAATATTCCCCTCCTGGATAAGATCAAGAAACTGAAGACCTCTGTTGGTATATTTCTTTGCAATGCTTACCACCAGTCTGAGATTTGCTCTGATAAGCTCATCTTTAGCACTCTGTGACCTCCTCAAGTTTTTATCTACTTCCCTCTCAATTCGTTTCAAATCCTTTAGGGGCATCGTTGTTCTTTTCTCAAGTTCATCAATATAATCCCTCGTTTCTCTTATCTTGGCTATTAAAGGCAAAAGTTCTCCTTTTGGCACACCTAATGCCTTGACCTTCTCACCACCTTCTTCACTAGTCAATAATTCACCCAGACATTCCTCCAAATAAGACAGGGGTTTTCCTCCAGCCTTTATCACGCAGTCAGTCAATGTTCCTTCCAATTCCTCCAGATTGCGGAGGATCTCTTTGAATCTCTCGACCATCCCTTGAATATGCCCTTTTTCCAGCTTAAATGACCTCATGATCTGAAAGATTTTCTGTTGATTTTTTTCAATAGCGCTAACTATCTTTTTTCTTTGAGCTGGATCGCGGTAAACCTTCAGATTCTCCTGCAAGGAACACCTTTCCTCATCCAAAGCTTGCATTTTACTAATGAGGTTGAGCAAAAGATCCCTCCTCTGACCAATCTGATGCACGTTAAATTCGTCCTCTATGTCATTGACGATATCCCTCACCTTAAGCGTGCCTGTCTCTAAATACTTGCCCAGGTCAGTCATATATTCTAGAGCGATACGGCATCTGATAAGCGCGTCGAGTACGAGATTTTCACTCGTTTCAATTCTCTTTGCGATCTCTACTTCCCCCTCCCTGCTCAGCAATGAAATAAGCCCCATCTCCCTTAGATACATCTTGACTGGATCATATGTCTTTGTAGCAAACTCTTCTTCGAGTTCGCTCAGTGAGTTCTTTTCTTCTTTGCTCTCTTGCTCCACTTGCTGGGGTTTCTTGGCCTTTTCAACCTTTCCCCCAGTGGGTTCAGATACCACCTTGATGTTCAACTCCTCAAACATCTGCAAGAGATCATCAATTTCTTCTGACGATATTACGTCATTAGATAGATCGTCATTCAATTCCTGATAGGTAATGTAGCCCTTATCTTTGCCAATGGTAATTAACCTCCGTAGGTTAATTTCATCGCCATTTTTTGCCATGTATAGTCTCCTTTGTGCCCGATTTTTTGCTTTTGCTATTCCATTTTAGATTCAAGATCTTGCTTTGCCCTGATCAGGCGATTGACCATTTCAATATTACCTTCCGCTGATGCCTTTTTCATGGACTGTGAAATCTTGACGCTGGCTATCTTTTTGCAAAACTCGCTAACTGCCTGGCTAACCGATTCCTCAGTGTAGAAGGGTTTGGATATTAGGATACGTCTCAGTTGTTCTTTCGCTGCAGCGCTATCCAGAGTTTGCTCAATGCCATTCAAGTCTTCTCCCGAGTGAGCTTTTTCCGTCAACACTCTGATAATTTTTGCAACCTCAGGGTCAAAAACAATCAATTCCCAATCCTGATCCCTGAAAGTGTCAACTGTTTCAGGGTAATGGATTAAAAGGTTGAGAAATTGCTCGTCTGAGCCATATTTCCTTGGATCTTGAGCCGGAGACAACCTCTTTCTTAGCCGATCCCTATTCCGGTTCTCTGAGCTCTTATTCGCACCCTGCCGTAGCTCTTTCCAGATGAGCGCTTCATTTATACCTGTCTGCTCCGAAAATCGATGAATGTATAAAGACCTGGTGGCCCCGTCCTCTACCTTCAGAAATACGGGCAAAAGCTTATGCAATATCCGAACCTGCCCATCGACACCAGGCTCCATGTTTGCTAACGCCTGACCCAGGTAGAAATCAAAAATAGGCTTTGCTTCTTTTAGCAGTTCTCTAAAGGTTTCTGGGCCATGTGTGTTTATAAAGCTGTCTGGGTCTTCGCCTTGAGGAAGAACCAGAACCTTTGCGGAAATTCCCTCGTTCAAAAACAGGGGAAGACTTTTCAAGGCTGCTTCACGCCCTGCCTCATCAGGGTCAAACAGGACTATCACATTTTTTGTGTATCCTTTTAACCTCCTCATTTGATCACTCGTCAGCGCGGTCCCTAACGTGGCAACGACATTTGAAAAGCCGTACTGTCTCAGGGCCAATAGATCCATATACCCTTCAACGAGTATTGCCAGACCCGCTTCCCTGATGTTCTTGAACGCAGAATCAAGGCCATACAGAATGGAGCCTTTATGGTATAGCGGGGTCTCAGGTGTATTAATATACTTGGGCAGTGAATCATCTAGAACCCTGCCCCCAAAGCCGATAATTTGGTGATTGAGATTAAAGATAGGAAACATTATCCTACCCCTGAAACGATCATAATAGTCCCCACCTTTCTTGGCAACAAGAAGGCCGGCCTCTTCCCCTCTCTTTAAGGGAATATTTTTTGATTTCAGGTAACTTACTAACCCATCCCATTTGTTGGCAGCAAATCCGAGTCTAAAGGTTGAGATTGTCTCTTGTGCTATCTGACGACTCGAAAGATACTCCCTGCCAGCCCCTCCCTCAGCACGGTTTAATAAAACATCGTGGAAATAGGCACCCGCAAGGTGATTTATTTTGAGCAGGATTTCCTTTAATTCACCCTTCTTTTTTTCAACAGAAGAGTCTCTGTAATGAGGTAACGCAATATTGTAACGCTCGGCCAGATCCTTCAGAGACTGGGGAAAAGAGAGATTGTGATATTCCATCCAGAAGGTAAAAACATCACCACCCCTGCCGCACCCAAAGCAATGATAAATCTGCTTGCTCTGGTTAACCGTAAACGAAGGTGAGCGTTCCGAATGAAAGGGGCACAAGCCAACATAGTTTTGCCCCCGCTTCTTGAGTTCCACGTACTGCCCAACGACCTCTACGATGTCTGCTGTTTTCTTTACCTCTTCTTTGGCCTCTGATGAATCCATAACTCAAGTGCCTAAAATTTAAGTGTTAACCTGCCCAGATAAGGTAATTTTGCTGTGTTTTTTCTGAATTATCCGTAATGCTAGACATAACTTTAGGTCACTTTAAACTTTAGCTCACTTTAGGCACTTTTAAAGCTCAACTACCGTTATGCCATCGTTGACCCTATCCCTGCCTCCAGAGTTAAAACCCGTGACATTCAGGTTTTCTTCTAAATGTTCTCTTATGGCCTTTCTTAATTTCCCAGAACCGACACCATGAATTATCTTTACCCTGGTATACCCGTGAACCAAGGCCTGATCTATCATCTTGTCCACAAGGGGAAGTGCATCTGCAACAGTGTACCCTATCAGATTCAGGTCTTTTTGATCGATCGATGACAATGAAATTGACCACTGCTTTCCCATTCTCTTGTCTTTTTCCTGTTGAGGAGAGGCCTCTGGAACCGCGATCAGCTCAGATGAATCAATAGTGAGCTTCACATTTCCTATCTTGATTCTTGCCTTTGCGGAGGTTTCATCCACATCAAGCACCACACCGCTCTTTTTCGATTGTTTATGATAGACTGTCTGACCGGCAGAAAATGCAACATGATTATCTGACCATTCTGGTTGTGTTATTTCTGCCATAGCCTCAACCAGATCTGCCTTTGCCTTCAGGTATCGTTTGGTAGCCTCAGCCTGGCCAGCAGTGCCTTTTTCCTTTATGAATTCTATTGCCTTGCTAAACTCGTTTTTTGCTTTAGCTAAGATCCCTTCTGCCTCCTTCTTTTTTTGACCTAGTATCTCGGTGATGTGTTCACCTAAAAAGGCTCTTTCTTCATCTAATCTTTTTTTCGATAGTGTGTATTCTTCTTTTGCAATAGTAACAGCATCTTTTTCTTTCTTTACCTGCTTAAGCATCTGAGCAAGATCCTCAATCATCAGATCAGACCCTCCCCGCTCCTTTCCCAGATACGCAGCAGCCTTATCGATTGTTTCCGGCATGAGCCCTATATCACGAGCTATTTCAATTGCATGACTTACACCTGGCATGCCTGTGAGCAATCGAAACGTAGGTTTGCCCTTCTCATAGTCAAATTCGACAGATGCATTTTGGGCATTTCTGTTAATCAGGCCATAGCCTTTTAGTTTCTGATAGTGGGTAGATATTGCAGTCAGAGACCCCTGTTCTGAAAGATAGTCCAGGATAGCCATGGCCAGTGAGGTGCCCTCTTCCGGATCTGTGCCGGTCCCAAGTTCGTCCAGGATTACTAGAGAAGTTTTACTTGCCTCCTCCAGAATCTCCTTGAGATGTTCCATGCGTGCAGAAAAAGTGCTCAGTCCCATTGCTATGTCCTGGTCATCCCCGATCTGGGCGAGAATGTTATCAAAAACCCCTATCCTGCTTCCTTCGGCAGCAGGAATGTGCATGCCAGCCTGAGCCATAAGGGCCAAAAGCCCGGTTGTCTTCAAAGCCACAGTCTTGCCACCCCTGTTTGGGCCTGAAATGATAAGGATGCTCTTTTCAGCATCAAGGCTGATCTTTACAGGGATGACCTTTTCTGCATTTCCAGTCCTATCTTCCCTGCTGGATTCAAGGTACAGGGAAAGGAGTATGGGGTTCAGGGCATCTAGGAGGTAGATAACGTTCTCTGAGCTGAGAATAGGGCTTATTCCATGTATGGCCTTGCTGAATTCTGCCCTGGCAAACAGGCCATCGATCCTTCCCATGATTTCCAAGCAGGTAATGAGTTCAGATGAAACGCCAGACACAAGCCTTGTAAGTCCTTCTAAAACCCTCCGCTCCTCTTCTCTCTCCCTATCCGTGAGTTCAACTAGCTGATTGTTTTCCTCTACCACTGCCAGAGGTTCCATAAAACAGGTGGAATGGGTCCTGGAGTAACTATGAACAATCCCTGCAAGGTAATTCTTTTTGTCAGTTCTTATGGAAACAATATACCGCCCGTCTCTCATTGATATAAGCCTTTGCTCGCCAAGATCAAGGCGGCCAAGGATATTATCCAACTTTTTCTCCACTCCCCTCCTGAGAGCAACCCTTTGAGATCTCAAAGAGGCAAGTGAGGGACTCGCATCATCAGATATTCCCCCATCTGCACTTATTGATTTCCCGATCCTTTTGGAAAGATCTGAACACTCTGGAATATTATCAATTATGTCCGTCAAGGATGGGCACAAATCACTTGCGTTATGGATCCAGTTCTTTGCCTGATGAGATACCCGCAACAGATTGTTAATAGAAAGGAGTTCCTTGGGTTCAAGATAGGAACCATCTTTACCGGCTTTTTTTAGAACTGGCCTGAGATCAATGAGGTTCGATAGAGAGACAAATCCCTTTACCAGCAGAAGTTCTTTCATCTCTGAAACAAGCCTCTGCTCAGCCTTAACAGATTCAAGATCTCTGAGCGGCTTACGTGATAGACAGTCGGAACGACCTAGAGGAGAAGCAGCATAATGTGATAAAATATCGAGTAGCCGGTAGTATTCAAGTACCCTAAGTGAGTGTTCTATCATATGGGTTTTATAAGCCGAGGGCTTATTAATAGGATTACTACCTTTTGTGTTTAACTCAATAATTCTCTGGCTAACCTATTAACCTCACGCCCGTCGGCCCTGCCTGTTAACCTGGGCATTACAGACTTCATAACATTACCCAGGTCTTTTGGGCTATTGGCCGAGGTTTCCTCAATTACCTGAGTCAGTATTTCTTTGATTTCTTCAGTTGACAGCTGAGGTGGCAGATAACTGGACAAAATTTCCATCTCGGCCTCTTCTTTTTGTGCAAGATCTGGCCGCGAACCCTCACTGAATTTTTCTATTGCCTCTTTCCTCTTTTTTATCTCTGAAGATATTACCCCCCGAACCTGATCCTCGCTTGGCTCTTGGCGCAGTTCAACCTGTTTGTTTTTGATTGCAGTCTTTAGTCCTCTTAAGACCAAAAGTTTTTCCTTATCCTGCTCCTTCATGGCATTTGTTAGATCAACAATAATATCATCGTATAGGCCCATGGCGATATTCCTTTCCGAACTTAACCTCTCAATTTAAAACATTTTTTACAAATGTCAACAGTATCAGCATGCCCGATAGGGTAACGTCAAAGTCCTGGGTATGGGTGTCTTTTTTTTGCTTATGCCCCTGGCCCAGACCTGGTATGCTGGGTTGCGGTTATAAAAAGCAATCCATGCATAAGCAGTAAACACGGTTGTATATTCCGATCGTGTCGCGCCAGGGAAGGCCTATGACATGGCCCCTTACTGGGTCGATTCAAAATGGTTTATTGCGCCATAAGCCTTAGAATCATAGGCTCCATCTATATAAACCATTTTGAAACGCCTGCCCGCCATTTAAGCAAGGCGAG
>JAFDDT010000082.1 GCA_019310725.1 Deltaproteobacteria bacterium
AGACTGAGGTGTAATCGGATAGACTGCCACCATATCGGGCCGAGAAAGGGCAACACCCCAGGCTGCCGCTTCGTTCCCGTCACAAACAATGGTTCTCCCCATAGGCTAGTCCTCTAACTCCTCCACCATAATGATGGCATGCTGTGGACATTCCTGGGCGCAGATGCCGCATCCTTTGCAGATCTCCAAATCTGCCTCAAACCAGGTCGGCTTTTCAACGATACACTGGCAAGGACAATAGAGCCAGCATGTGGCACACTTGACACACTTGTCTCGATCCACCACAGGGCGCTCTGCCCGCCAGTCGCCTGTCCTCAATACCGAATATTCAGTGGCAATAGGACACAGATCATTGGGGATGGTTGACTGATCAAATGGTTTTCTAGCTTGATGCCTCATGAAATCCCCTGCCCATTGATATCAAAGACTTTCGTTTCCTCGTAGCCCCGATGCACCGCCTGGATGTTCTTGTCTAAGGCCGCATCACGAAATGCCACTGATTCCATTCCCTTACACAGTGATCCCACGGAAACCATCCCCGTATCCAGGGCAATCCCAAAGGCATCGCACAGCCCCACCTTGGAAACCGTCTGGGGAAATGCAAGTTGATCAAGGGTTTTCTTGGTGGCCTGAATCCAGACCCCCTTAGGGTTCATTCCGGAAAAGATATCCACTGACCGGGGAAGGGTGGGGTCCAGGCATATTATGCAGTTAGGGTGGTAGATATTTGTGGCCTGCCGGATCACTTTGTCATCGAACCTGAGAAAGGCTGCCACAGGTGCACCCCGTCGTTCAAAACCAAAAGAAGGAATCGCCTTCACAGACTTTCCCTCCTCCACCAGGGCCTTTGCCAGGATCCTGGAGGCAAGCACCGCCCCCTGTCCACCTCTACCGTGGATTCGGATTTCATGCATGTTACTGCCTACTGCTGAAAACCAGTTCAAATCTAACGGTTTTATACAGCTCTTCAACCTCCTTTTCAAGTCATATATGCATACTGGGCAGGGTATCGTCAAAGTCCAGGGTATGGGTATCTTTTTTTTGTTTATGCCCCTGGCCCAGACCTGGCATGCTGGGTTGCGGTTATAAAAAGCAATCCATGCATAAGCAGTAAACACGGTTGTATATTCCGATCGTGTCGCGCCAGGGCAGGCTGGCATTACAAATTTCGTGTTTGACACTTAATTCTTGAAAAACAAATAGGCCATATATTATAACCTCATAACATTGCACCAGGGCAGGCTTCACATTAATCCGCCATAAACCTGGCGGATGAATGTGAAGATCTTGGCTTATATAGACATCTAGAGGCACTAAGCATGAAAAAAGATTTACAGACTAAAATCCGGATAAGAAAAGTGGAGAATCCCCCATATAAAGTGGTCGAAAAAATAGAGCGATTTAATCCTAGAAATAACCTCTTCCAAAGAAAGTTTTGGGATCCTATGGTAATAAAAATGAGTAAAGAATCTAATAGAAAAATAATAGAAAAATTAATGAAAGATGAGGGTGGATTTTCAATCAAGGATTTTGCGTTGTGGTCGGGTGCGTGGTATGTTTCCCACATCAATAACGGAGAAGTATCGAATGACGGTGGGAAAGGAGATTCTATCGGGCTTTATGACTGGCGTGGATGGGATAATGAGTTAAGAGAAAAATTACAGAGTATTCAATGGCAGGGTGAAAAAAAATATCCTTTCACTATTACGGAAGAAAATAGAGAAAAAATAACGCAACAGATGAAAGAGGCTGCTGTTTATTATGGGGCGTCCAGAGCAGGAATATGTAAACTAAATCGAGATTGGCTTTTCTCTCATAACTACGATTACAAAAAGGATAAATCAGAGATCCTCGATATAGATGAACGTATAAAAACTGCTGTTGTTATGATATTTGAAATGAGCTCTGAGAATATCAGTAAGTCTCCCGCAATCCAGGCATCTATTGAATCGGGCTTCGGCTATTCAAGAATGGCTTTTACATCAAGTTCTCTCGCCCAATGTATTAGGATGCTCGGTTACACCGCTATACCGGCAGGTAATGATACAGCTTTAAGCATACCTCTGGCTATTGATGCCGGGCTTGGTCAGTTAGGGAGAAACGGCCTGTTGGTTACGCCTGAGTATGGGGCGCGGGTTCGTATAGCTAAAGTTCTTACAGATATGCCCTTAAAACCTGATAAACCTATCGACTTTGGATTGACTGAGTTTTGTGATACATGCAGACAATGTGCTCTCAACTGTAGAGCTGATGCAATCAGTTTTGATAACATGTCTTCACAAGGCCCCTCACTCTCGAATAATGGAGGGGTAATGAAGTGGTACCTCCATCCGAAAAAATGTTATCAATTCTGGAGTGAAAATGCACTTGATTGTTCAACGTGTATTTCATCTTGTCCTTTCAGTAAATGATATTTGGTGTGTGCTCACAGGTTCAGGGTTCACCCCTGCCCGACGGATGGCCCGTCCGCCGTAATACTATGGATGGCGGGCAGGCAGGGTTGAGAGGGTTATCTTCCTGTTTGGGCTAATTCCTGTGTATGGCCTTCTCTCAGCTTTTCTATAGAAAGAGCCTCCCAGAGATTGAATCACGCCTATGTGCCATGCAGAATAAACTGTATCATGGGGGAACAGGAAGCAGGGTTTCCAATCATGTTCCTCACACCAAGGCATGAACATTCTTCCAGGATGCACTCGTCGGAACTTTGAACAGTCCATAGTGTTCATACGACACGTGGCCCGAAAACCTTTCATATCCGCCACCACGGAACTTAATCTTGTACCGCTTGGCATATTCGTGCGCAAGCTCTCCTCCGCATGCCACTTCCGCAGTCTGCTGATCCTCCCCCCTTCAAAAACATAAACAAGGCAGGGCTACTTCTCCTGATTTTATTGTGATTGTGTTGCCCGGATACCCCACGGTGCTATTAAACCCTTAGGGTTGATTTTTTTCCATTTTCTTTGGGTTTGAGCCTCGTTACTGCACAGTTGAGATCAGATTCTATTCAAAAAAGGCTTGACCCCTTTCCCCATATCGTGGATACAGAGTCATTCAAGTGCAATTTGTCATAAGGGGAGAATCACGAAATGAAGGGTGAAGAGTTGATCCCCACGATGTGCCACGGATGTTCCTATGGGGGATATAATTGCGGTATGTTGGCGCATGTCAAAGATGGGAGATTCATAAAGGTAGAGGGCAATCCCTACCACCCCCTAAATAGAGGCAGGTTGTGTGCAAAGGGACATTCCGCGGTTCAATGGGTTTATAACGATCAACGCCTGAGGTATCCGCTGGTTAGGGCAGGCAATAAAGGGGAGGGTAAATTTAGGCGGGTCAGCTGGGATGAGGCCCTGGATATCATCGTCAGTAACATAAAAGAAATAAAAGAACAATATGGCCCGGAATACCTCATGTTCAGTAAAGGACAGTCATCCAGTTGGCTAGGGCTGCACCAGTTCTTGTGGGTCAGATTCATGCACGCCCTGGGTTCCACCACCTTTACAAACTGGGGCCCGTCTGTGTGCTATGCCCCTCAGTTGCTTTATCACAGGCAGGTGATTGGAGGTTCCACTTATACCCGACCGGACTATGACAATGCGGATCTCATCATAGAATGGTTTACCGGTGGTGGGACCGGGGGCCCAGCGCGGGGCGGTGTGGAGACCCTGAACACCAATCTCAGAAGCGTTCCAATAAAAATCATCGAACGTATAAAAAGAGGGGCAAGGCTCATTATCATAAATCCTCAGCTTATTCCCCTGGGCGCCAATGGAAGGGCCCATAAGTGGATTCCTATCCGGCCGGGTACCGATGCGGCCCTCGCCCTTGCCATGATAAATGTAATTGTCCGAGAAAGGATCTATGATAGAAGTTTCGTTCTAAAATGGTGTGAAGGTTTTGAAAACTTAGAAACTCATGTACAGCAATATAGCCCAGAGTGGGCCCAGGAAATAACGGATATACCGGCTGAAGATATCAAGCAACTGGCAAGGGCCTATGTGACCACCAAGAGAGCTTGTATTCGTATATCGGAGGCGCCCCAAAAAAAGGACCTGAGATCCCTCGCAATGGCCATACCCATCTTGATGGCCATAACCGGACATCTGGACAGACCAGGGGGAAACGCGTGGTTTTTTCCGGCTGGCCGCTTGGGTTTTGACACATTGCCAGACAGGATATCCGAAAGGGCGAAAGAACGGCTTCTAGGCGGGGACAGGTTTTACATCCGTTCCAAAGGCCGGAAGGGGGCCTATTTTCGCAGCGTCATACAGGCGCTGATCACCGGAGAACCATACCGTCCAAGGGGGATATTGATCTTCGGTTCCAATCCCCTCAGCACCGCCCGCAATCCCGTTTTGATTGCCGAGGCCCTGAAAATGCTTCAATTCGTGCTAGTGGTGGATGTTGTACCAACACCAACGAGTAGATACGCCGATGTGATCCTGCCCGCGGCTACAAGATATGAGTGTTATGGGCAGCCAGGTCTTTGGGAGAATCATCTTACCATGAGTCATAAAGTCATTGATCCCCTATGGGAGAGCAGAGATGAGTTGGAGGTTACTCTGGAACTGGCATGCAGGCTAGGCATGGGAGGGGATTTTTGGAACGGGGACTACCAGAGAATGGTCAATGATTTTTTAAGCCCCGTTGGGATTTCTGTTGATCAGTTGAAATCAAACGCCCTTAAAGGCATCTTATTGCCGCGGACAGAGTGGATGGACAGGCGCGAAAGATATAAGGAGGTGTTTAGGGATCTTCCCAACGGGAAGATTCAGCTCTACAACGAAATCCTTGAAAAACAGGGACTTGAACCCTTACCAACTTATCATGGCGAATTTGACGATCTCCCGGATATAGGGAAACACAATGAGAAATACCCCCTTATGTTTACGGATGAGCATTCTGATTATATCAGCCATCATGCCTGGATGAGGCATATTCCCTGGCTGCGCGAGATAGACAGATATCCTCACGTCAAAATTAATCCGGCCACGGCTTCAAGATATCGTATACAGGATGGGGATTGGGTAGACATCATATCGCCCGATGGCAAGATGAAGGCAGTCGCCCGTATATTCGCAGGAATGCGGCCAGGTACACTCATAGGACAACATGGTTGGTGGCAAGGATGTGGTCCGCTGGGTCTCTCGGAGTCTTCTCCTCTTGATGGCGGGACAAACCCTAACTGCCTCTACAATTGGGATAAGCAAGACCCCATTACAGGAGATATTACAAAGAATGTCTTTGTGCGGGTTGAACGTGGCGTGCCCCCTGAAGGGGTACCACCCTTGCAGGAGGTTACATAATTGGCACGTTACGGACTCTTTATTGACTTGAGCCGGTGTATTGGCTGTTGCAGTTGCGTGGTTGCCTGCAAGAACTATCACGGCATCCCTGCAGGCGAAGATGGCCGGATAAAGATTCTTGATAGGATCACAGGGGAATACCCGGAGGTGGAGCGTTGGACATTCCCACTTATGTGTATGCAGTGTGAATATCCACCATGTGTTTCCGTTTGTCGTTACAATGCGAGTCACAAAACGGATAATGGGATCATCACGGTTGATCATGACAAATGCATTGGGTGCGAGCTATGTACCCTTGCCTGTCCATATGGGGTAAGGGTTATGCGGGGTGAAGAAAATGTTGCAGATAGCTGCGATCTTTGCCTAGATCGGGTGATAGCAGGGGAAGATCCCTATTGTGTTCAAGCCTGCCCAACGGGTGCGATGGTTTTCGGCGATCTGGATGATCCAGAGAGCGAGGTATCAAGGTCTATCAGGCGTGAAAATGCTAGCCCCATAATGGAAAAATATCGAACTAAGCCCAAGATATTATACGCAAATATGAACAAACGGGACCTCTTGGAAAAAGGAATTGGGGGACATCCATTTGGAAATAACCAATCCACCTGTCCCCAACATCTATGACCTGGAAATGTACCAGTTCGGCTTTGAAATATGTTGCCAAAATTACTTTTCTATAAAATTTACCCCAACTCATTGAGGATTTACAGAAAAAGGAGGTAAAGGAATGCATGTAAATGTTAAACCAAAATTGTGCACGGGTTGCAGGATGTGCGAGATGGAATGTTCTTTTGCACACGAAGGGAAATTTGGCACATATTTATCAAGGATACGGGTAGTCAAGCTAGAGCCTGAAGGTATTGATTATCCTATTGTATGCCAAATGTGCGACAAGGCCCCCTGTATTGAAGCCTGTTCTGTTGATGCTTTGTCAAAATCAGAAGCTGGGGCTATACTGGTTGATCCGGGCAAGTGCACTATGTGTGGTTCCTGCGTAGAAGCATGCCCCTTTGGTGCCATGAACTTAGACCCAGAGAGGGGACTCCCAATACCCTGTGACCTATGTGGGGGTGATCCTGCCTGTGTTAAGGGATGTCCCACAGGGGCTCTTGAAATCAAAGAAAACAAGAAACTGAAAAAAGAGCGAGAAACTGAGCTAATGCAAATTGCGCAAGCAAAAAGGGGAAGCTTTGCACACAAGGCTACAGCCAGTCTTGCCAAAGCCTGGAGGAGGGAAGCGAGATGAGCGAAAACTACTACGGCTATGCAGGGAAAATACTCCGCATAAATCTCTCTGATAGACAAGACAATAAGGAACCTTTGGATATGGAGAGTGCCCGAAAATTTATAGGCGGACGGGGCTTCAATACAAAGGTAATGTATGAGGAACTGAAGCCTGGCATTGACCCAAGAGGAGAGAAAAACAAGTATATTGTTGGCAGTGGCCCATTAGGAGGCACACTGTGTCCTTTTGGGACCCGAATCAATGTCTCTGGAAAGTCACCTCAGACCGGAATCTTCGGAGACACTAATGCGGGTGCGCATTTTGGCGCTGATATGAAGTTTGCAGGATATGACCAGATAATTGTTGAAGGAAGGTCAGATAGCCCTGTCTATATATTCATAGCTGATGACAGGATCTCTTACCACGATGGGTCACACCTTTGGGGTAAAAATGTACGGGAAGTCAACAAGATTATCAGAGAAGAACTCAAGGATCCCTCCGTGCAAATCTTGTGCACCGGAATGGCTGCCGACTATGGGGCAAACATCGCCGGAACCTTCTTCAATTTAGCACGGGCTGCAGCAAGAACGGGTACAGGATCAATACTTGCCTCCAAGAATGTGAAGGCCATTGCGGTGAGGGGTACAGGTGCGATCAATGTTTTTGATCCCGAGCGGTTTTACAAGCTCAATAAACAGATTGTGGAACTGATTCGTAGTCATCCGCAGTATGTTGCCCGTTCAACGATGGGAACGCCGCAAAACGTTCGATGGCTTAATGAAAAGGGATTTTTGACCGTGAACCACTTTCTCAAGGGTTATCAATCCACTGCGTACAAATGGGAGGGGGAGGCACTGCGTGATCATTACACTGTTAAAAGTAAGGCATGCTTTAGCTGTCCCTTGCACTGCAGCCGCTATTACGTCGTCAAAGACGGCAAATATGTGACCGAAGGCGAGGGACCGGAATATGAAGCAATGGCCTGTTTTGCATCCCGTATAAACGCTGATGATCCGGAATTTATGTTGTATTGCAATACCCTCTGTAATGAATTCGGGTTAGATGAGATAGCAGTTGGCGAACTGATTTCATGGCTGATGGAGCTTAATGACAGGGGAATTATCAGCAGTAAAGATTGTGATGGTCTGGATCTTAGCTGGGGAAACAAGGAAAGCACTATTGCCTTGATTGAGAAGATTGCCCGTCGGGAAGGTATTGGTGACGTTTTGGCGGATGGAGTCAAGAAGGCAGCTGAACGGATTGGCCAAGGGTCCATGGACTATGCAATGGAGGTTAAGGGTCTTGAGGTCATAAATGGTGAGCCTCGCGGAATGGTGGGATATGGTTTGACCTACGCTGTTTCCGATCGAGGTGCCGACCACCTCCGATCAGAGCCTTATTTCGAATTAAAGGACGATCCTAAGATCGGTAAGGAGTGGTTTGGTATTCCTGAGACTGCACTTCGCCTGGAACATCACGGCAAAGGTATTCTGGTAAAATGGTCAGGGGAATGGTGTGCCGTATCCGATGCCCTGGAGGTCTGCAAAAACACGCTTCTCTGTATGGATTTCCTCCCCTATATTGCCGATATCCTTAATGCAGCAGTAGGCTGGGACATGACCCAGGAAGAATTGCAGCGGGTAGGTGAGCGCATGGTTAACCTCGAAAGGTGCTTTAATGTACGAGAAGGAATTCGAAGGCCGGATGATCGCCTTCCCAACAGATTTATTAATGAGCCCATGGAGTGTGACGGAAGAGAAACACAGGGTAATACAGTCCATCTGGAGTACATGCTAGAACAGTACTATCGCGCCCGGGATTGGGATCCTCGTACCGGAATACCCAATGAAGAGAAGCTCCTTGAACTGGGCTTTGGAGATGTTAATAGCGATATGGAAAAATATCGCAATGATGATCTTTCGCGAAAGGTTATCAATAGCTATAAATGCCGCCTGGAGGAAGAAGAAATCTCCAGATTGCTGGAGGAATTAGACGCAAACAAAGCACATATGGCAAAAAAGGCCAAGCAAAACTAAGTAAGCAATAGCATTTTTCTTTCGATGCTAGCTTAAGGGAGCAAGCCGCTGTTCAGTAGACAAGGCCGGGTTATACTCCTGGGTCTGGAGTGGGTTCTTCATTTACCCCCGGATGAAGTCAGGAATGACGATTGGCATCGATGACCCCATGAAACTCAATACCCCATAAATATTCTGGGTAAAATCATGGAAAACCAAGGTACATAGGTTACCACAAACAGGAAGCCAATCATCGTCAGAATATAAGGCAAAATAGGTTTGATAATAGAGCTCAGGGGCACCTTGGCAATTCCTGAGGCAATGAAAAGCGATAACCCAAAGGGTGGGGTAGTAAAGCCGATCCCTAAGTTCATTATGACAAATGTTCCAAAGTGCACGGGATGAATTCCCAGGGCAACGGCTACCGGGAAAAGAATGGGAACCAAGATTACAACCGAAAGGGAGGCGTCAAAAAACATACCCATAGCCAACAAAAGGATGTTTACAGCAAAAGCAAACATATACCTGCCCCCCGGAATGGCAAGCATAAAATTTGCTAGATGCATCGGTATCTGTTCCTTGCCCAGGACCCATCCGAAGCCATAGGAAATTCCTACTACCAGCATAACAACGCCAGAAATAATAGCAGAATCCCATAAAATTTTCGGAAGTTGAGATATCTTGATCTCTCGGTATAAACAAACTGACAGGAAAAACCCATAGACAACCGCAACAGCAGCTGCCTCAGTGGCCGTAAATACGCCAAAAATGATACCGCCCAAAATAATAACACCCATAAAAAGGGAAAGAAAAGATCTCTTGGAGGCTATCAAAAATTGCTTGAAGGTGGCTCGCTTCTCACGATAGAAATTTTTTTTGCAAGCGATAATATAGGTTAGCATCATCAGGATTAGTCCCATACTGATTCCTGGCACGAAGCCGGCCAGGAACATTGCACCAATCGATGTGTTGGTCAGGCTTCCGTATACAACCATTGTCAAACATGGTGGGATTAAGACCCCCATGCCCCCAGCCGAAGTGACTAAGGCCGCAGCAAAACTAGGGTCATAGCCTTGCTTTTTCATGGCTGGGATCATTACACTTCCAATAGCCGCAGTGTCGGCTGCCGAAGAACCTGAGATATCGGAGAAAAAGATAGTAGCTACCATAACCACCATTCCCATGCCCCCACGGATGTGGCCCACCAGTGCATTTGATAGTTCAACGATACGCCGCGAAATTCCGCCAGTTTCCATTAACATACCGGCCAAGACAAAGAGGGGAACGGCAAGATAGGGGAAATGGGCAAGACCGATAAATATTTTTTGTGGCAGAATCTGCAGCGGAATATTACCTACTATTAGTGCAACTGCTGTTCCAGTGGCGATTGCGAAAACAATTGGGGATCCTATAATAAGGAGGGTAAAAAAAACGATAAAAAGGGTAATAGCCATTGCTACTGTTTTCTTTCTGATTCTTCTTTCCAAAAGATTTTTATGGTGTCTATGACAATATAGACAAGCATTATAAATGCAGAGGCAGGCAATACGATATATATGTAGGATACCGAGTATCTCAACGCAGCAGTGCACTCCAATCTCATCGATATGGTCAGCTTCACCCCATAGAAACAAAGAATCGCCAAGGGGAGTGTAATAGACAAATTTATTATTATATCTGCTAGTTTCTTTACCCGGCCAGGAAATAAATTATAGATAATATCCAGATTGGGATGCTCCTTTTTTTTTAACCCAATGCTGGCGCCTAAGAGCGCCATCCAGACAAATGCGAAGCTGGCCATCTCCTCCGACCAGTCAAGGGGTGCGTCTAGCACATAGCGGAATATTACCTGCAAAAATACCAGGATTGACATGGCCCCTATAAGAAAAGCGGATACATATTTGATGGCTTTGTTAAGTTTGTTGCTGAATCTATCGATGCTACCCATAAAAACTTACCACTAATTTGGATTGAAAAATGAAAAAGGACCCTTCCCAGGGTCCTTTTTTTGTAAACCATGCTGCGCTATTTTACTGCTTTGATCTGTTTAACAATATCCATGCCTACTTTCCTGGAGTACTTCTCGCTGACCGCCTTCGAGACCTTTCTAAAGGCATCGATATCGGCAACATTAAAGAGCACCTTGTTTTTGCGGACAAGTTTTCCGATGACACTGTAGTCGATATCCTTAGTATGCTGTACGGCTTCTGGAATAATTTCCTTAGCAGCTTGCAGTATCGCCTTTTGGACGTCCGCAGGAAGGGAATCAAATTTCTTTTTTGACATGGTCAGGAAAAACGATTGGTAGATGTGATTCGTAATGGAAAAATAGGGGGCCGGCTCGTAATGTTTCATAATTTCATAGGAATAGGGTTCAAGACCGGCCGCATCCAGCACACCTTGTTGCAGGGCAGTATATACCTCCCCGAAATTCATTGGTGTGGCCTTGGCACCCCAAGAGTTTATTAAATCCACATAAAGCGGGTTCTGGATAACCCTGTACTTCATGCCGGCAACATCGGCTGGTTTGTATATGGGCCGCTTGGTGTTGTAGATACCACGGAACCCCAAATTCATGCAAGACAACACCTTGACCCCATGTTTTTCCATCTTTTTGTTGATTGATGTGCCAATGGGTCCGTTCATTACCTTTATGGCATGATCTATGTCGCGATAAAGGAAGGGGATGTCAACGTAAACCATCTGCTCTTCCCAGAGGGCCAGAAGGGAACTCTGTACTATCGCCATATCTACAGTGCCGATTATCTCGCCTTCGATAGTATCTTTTTCACCACCAAGCTGGCCCGAGTGGTAGATTTTGATGCTCACCCTGTCACCGATCTTATTTTCTATCAGTTCCTTAAATTTCTTAGATATGATGGTATAAATAAAAAACGGAGGGGCCTCATTTGCCAGCGAAAGCTCTATTTTTTTAGCACCGGCCTGATTTGGGTAGACACTGATTGTTAGCCCGATACAGATAACAGAAACTAAACAAATTAAGGATAATTTTCTTTTGTTTTTCATTGTCTTCCTCCCTGTTGAATATTTATTTTAAGATTAGCCAAAGAAGCGATCGCCTATTTTTCACCCCCTTTCCTTAATTTCGTGTTATCAATGTGAATGAGTATCTCTGGTTTGGATAGAGATAGATATTGATGCGCTTGCAAAAACTCGGAGCGACGTGGCAATCTCATTGTGATACTGGAGATTGCTTCGCTTTGCTCGCAACGACAGAACCCGAACTTATTGAGAAGTTACCTTTTTACAGACAATTGCGAATTATTGTCAGTAGTTAGCCCTAATGCCATTACTCCAAATCCTGATCTTTTTGACTTTTTACGAGATTATCAAAATTTTTTTATCACAAGTGGCCTTCTTCTGCAAAAATAAATTTGAAGAAGCTTCACCGCTAAGGCTACCTGTTTGGGAGAGGGATAAAATCACAGTACTTAATCGACTAATAGTAGTCTGCTTACAATCGAAATAGAAAGTTGTCAACCCGAATAATCAGGGTAACGTCAAAGTCCAGGATATGGGTGCCTTTTTTTTGGATTATGCCCCACATAGTTCAGATGAGTGGGCGTTTCAAAATGGTTTATATAGATGGAGCCTATGATTCTAAGGCTTATGGCTCAATAAACCATTTTGAATCGACCCAGTAAGGGACCATGTCATAGGGCATAACCAAAAAAAGGCACCCATATCCTGCAATAAGCTTAAGAATCAATAGCCTTAGGTTTTACTAGGACGTGGGGCCATGCCCGAATAATACGAATAATGATCGATTCGTTCATGGGTTGATGCCTGGGGTGTCAGCAATTTGTATACATCTCAACTTGTAGCTTCTTAAACGTCAAGATGCTGTTATTCGCAGAGCAGAGAACGAACTTCTTTTGTCCGAGAATACTTGAAAATATCAGGAAGTCTATTACGAAAAAAGTGTAGTACAGTAAACATCGCTATCCGGTTGTTTCTCATGTTTTCATAATTTTATCCTTTACTTTTCGGCGTCTTGCATATAACCTTTCTAAAAAATTCTTTAGTGGAGCCACACTTTGAAAAATATTATTACCGGCGAAGATGTTGATATTGCCTTTGAATCAGGGAAAAAGGAAATTGTTGTCGGGCCGGAGGATATTGTTACCAGCATAGCAAAGGAAAAGGCGGAAAAATGCGGAATACGGTTTGTTGTTGCAGAAAAAATACCATCGACACCTGTGGGTTCAACCGCATCTACCCTGAATGGGGCTAGTTTCACCCCTAGTTTCGTCAGGGATGACAAGACAGTTCCCATACATGCTGCCAGGTCAGGAACTGCTCCCATACCCCCTTTTGATATGGAATACTGGAGAAAACAGTTTCCTCTGCTTAGCACTTACGCTCATGTCGCCAATTGCTCTCACGCCCCTCAATCCACATTCACCCGGAACGCTGCTATTGAATACCTTGAAAACTGGAACACCATGGGAATGGATTGGGATCGATGGATGGAGGAGGTTTACCATGCCAAAGAGGAATTTGCAAAGATCATCAATGCTGATCCAGGTGAAATTGCCGTGGGCACTTCTGTTTCGGAATTCACAAGCACAGTTGCTAGCTCGCTACCCTTAAACACCAACAGGAAAAAGGTGATTGTTACCGATGCGGAGTTTCCAACGGTAGGCCATGTATGGCTGGCAAACCGAAAGTATGGTTTCAATGTTCAATTTATACCACTAAAAGACGGCATTATCGATATCGGTGACTACGACAGATATGTTGATGAGGACACCATTATCACCTCAATATGCGATGTATATTATTACAACGGGTTTAAACAGGATCTGAAGAGTATCATTCCCAAGATTCATGAGAAAGGATCTTTGGCCTATGTTGATGCATACCAGGGACTTGGTACCCATCCCCTTGATGTAAAAGAACTGGATATCGATTTCCTGGCCTCTGGTAATCTGAAATATCTGCTCAGTGTGCCCGGAATAGCGTTTCTATATGTGAAGAAAGAGATAGCAGAACACCTGCAGCCTGCGTTTACCGGATGGTTCGGACGAGTAGATCCTTTTGCCTTTGACATACACAATCTTGACTGGGCAAAGGATGCCAGACGCTTTGACAATGGGACCCCGCCAGTGCCCACCGCATATATTGCAACTGCAGGCATGAAGATAATCAATACTGTTGGTGTGGAAAATATCTTTCAGTGGACCAACATTCTTTCGGAACACTGCATCAAAGGCGCTCTTGAAAGGGGATTGGATCTGGCAAGCCCTACTGATCTAAACATCAAAGCGCCCAATACTGCCATACGGGTACCCGGTGATTCGCATGAATTTGAAATGGCCTTAAGAAAAAAAGGTGTTATCGCCTCAGCCAGATCGGATGTGGTAAGAATAGCTCCCCACTTTTTTACCAGATTAGAGGATATAGATTATATCCTTGATTGTTACGTCGAAATACTAAAAATGCCCGTTGATTCTGCTCGCAAGAAAATTGCTGCCTCGCGCTGGGAGTATACCAATGGTGGTAATGCGCTGTAGGTAGCGCTGGGCAAACATTTCCGGGCAGCAGGGCCAAAGATCAATCTTGAGATATCATTATAAGGCAACGCGGGACGCGCTTTATTCAATTACCTAAAATTATGAGGAATCATCATGAAACTATGCAAGGTAATCGGTTTTGCAACTTCCTCAATAAAGTATGAGGGTCTGAGCCCATACAAGCTCCTGGTATTAAAAACTATAGATAACAATGGGCTTCCATCGGGGGATGCCTTTCTCGCAGTGGACACCCTTGGAGCTGGATTCTCTGATGTAGTAGCAGTTACTACTGGAGTTACTGCGACCAATGCAGTGAATAACAAGGATCTGCCTGTCGATGCTGCGGTGATCGCAATTCTCGATCATGTTTCAATAAACAAAAAGGAAATCCATACCAAGAACAAGGAGGAGTAAATGAAGGCTATAGGAATGATTGAAACGAGAGGTCTGGTAGGTGCAATAGAGGCTGTGGATTCCATGGTAAAATCAGCCAATGTTGAGGTACTCGGATTGCAACAGAGTGGGGGAGGACTTGTGGCCGTGTTTGTGCAGGGTGATGTAGGGGCTGTCAAGGCTGCCGTAGATGCGGGTGCAGCAACGGTCAAGAAAATAAGTGAGATTGTTTCGGTGCACATAATTGCCAGACCGAGTGAGGAAATCCTGAAGGTAATCCCTGCCTGGGACAAACCGGCAAAAGGGAAATGAATAAGCTTTGTTGAGTAAGATGTGCATTCTTTATGGGTGAACAAGATTTCCAACTGAGGGCTTACGCCTTTATAGACAGCATGCAGCCTCAATTTGCTGCCTTCCTCGGCTCCGAACTGAATGGTGATGTGCCTCTTGCCACCATGGCAGAGTTATGGATGGAGCTTGCTCCCGGGAGTGAGATTTACAATCTCCTTGATTCTGCACTAAAGAATAGTGATGCAAAACCAGGCCTTCAGATGGTTGAAAGGGAATTCGGAGTACTTGAAATACATTCGTTTGCTGTAGAATCTGTAAAAGACGCAGGTCAAACAATTTTGAATTCCTGCGGATTGGATGTTTCTCAGAGACTCAAACCGAAAGTAGTCTCGTCAAAAATAATTAACAAGATTAACCCTTACCAGGCACAGCAAATCAATAAGACAAGAAAAGGCAATCTTCTCCTACCTGGGCAATCGTTGCTGGTATTCGAGGTTGAACCTGCTGCATATATCGTGTTGGCGGCAAATGAGGCTGAGAAGTCATCTGATATTCAGCTCATACACTTCAACTCTTTGGGTCGTTATGGAAGGCTGTTTCTTGCCGGCAGTGAATCACAGGTTAAGTCCGCCCTGGAATCGGCACTTTCTGCAGTTAAAAACACTTGAATCCTGCACATCCCTTGCTATTCTTGGCTCTCTTAAGGTTACCGGTTTTCTACTATGAGTAATCATAAGATCCCCTTTATACCTGAGTATTTCAAAAAGAACAGGACAACATTTGTTCCTGAATGGATAGCCAAGGATAAACATGTATCTAGGATCGACAAAAAGGTTCCCGCTGCACTACATGAATCCCTTGCTTATGACCATATTACAGGAGATACCCCTTTTATCCTCAGGGGAGGCAACTGTGTCATCCCGTATAAAGGTATCTTCCCCTTGGATATTATGGTTGAAAAGGGGAGCATTGTGTTGGTGGGAGAAGATTTATCCTATCACGATGCAACCATCGTAGGAGTGGAAGGTAAATACATCATTCCAGGGGTAATAGACCCGCATGTTCACCTAGGTATCTTCACCGCCTTTGATACCGAAATTGTGAGCGAAACAAGGTCTGCCTTGCTCAATGGGGTAACAACCATCGGATGTTACCTCTTCAGCCAGGATTCTTATCTGGATACCCTTGATGAAATTATACACAAGATAGAAAACCACTCGTTCTGCGATGTGTTTATACATCTCGGCATCCTGAACCAAAAACAGCTTGAAGAAATACCGCTCTATTATTCAAGATATGGTGTGACCTCTTACAAGACCTGGATGTGCGGTATTCCTGGCCTTATTCCGGATGTTGAAGATGATTTTTTGCTGGATGTGATGGAAAAGATTGCTCCCCTGGGGGAGGATGTTGTCCTCAACATTCATGCAGAAAACCACAGGATAGTTACTCGGGCAACCAATAAATTGAAAAAAGCCGAACCGGTTCCGGATTCCCTAAAGGTATGGGAACAGAGTCATCCGGCGTTTGCTGAAGCTGAGGCTGTTCAGAGGGCTTCTTGGCTTGCAAGGCAAACAGGGGTGAGAATTTATTTTGTTCATATCTCATCAAAACAGGGCATCAGGGTGGCGACAGAGCTCAAAAGAGAAAACAAGAATATATATTTTGAAACGACTTCTCCTTATTTAACGTTAAACCTGGAGCAGGATCTGAAATTTTCTTATAAGATGGCCCCTCCTATCAGAACAAGTGATGATCAGAACTCCCTCTGGAGTGCACTGACCGAAGATGTTCTGGATACGATCGGCACGGATCATACCTGCATGTCTTTTGAAGAGAAGAAAGCGGATGCTAATCTTTGGGACATCCCGCCGGGCTATCCTGCAGTGGGAACACATCTTCCGTCTTTGCTTGACGCCGCCAAAAGAACCACGTTCCCTTTATCCACACTAACTGAGAAGATCACTGCATCCCCTGCAAGAATATTCGGTGTGTATCCCAAAAAGGGGACCATTTTACCTGGAAGTGATGCAGATCTGGTTATTATTGATCCTGTTTTGGAAAAAGAGGTGACACCTGAAATCGCTGCCTCCAGGTCTGATTATTGTCTCCATGAAGGAGAGAAATTGATAGGTTGGCCCGTGGCTGTGGTCAAATCAGGGAGAATTATTACGAGAGACAATTTTGAGCGGGAGAAGGATTCCATCAGAGGTCATTACCTGAGAAGGGAGTAATCTAGCAGGTATTTTTGCCGCTATCAGCCCGATCCTAGGGCGTCCAACACCTTCTCTGGTGTTATTGGCAGGTCTCTTATTCGCACCCCTATCGCATCATAGATGGCATTGGCTATGGCCGGCGCTACCCCAACCATGCCGGGCTCCCCAACACCCTTGGCCCCAAAGGGCCCCTTGGGGTCAGGCTCGTCAATAATAATTACCTTGGTCTCTGGCATATCCAGGATGCCTGGCATCTTATAGGAATCATAGTTATCAGTCTCGACCACACCGGTATCCTTATTGATAACATAGTCCTCGGTCAGGCCATAGCCTATGCCCTGTTGCATCCCGCCTTCAAGTTGTCCCTCAACTGCCATCGGGTTTATCGCCTTCCCACAGTCCATGGCAGTTACAAGCCTTCTTACCGTTACCTTTCCTGTCTCGGTGTTTACCTCCACCTCGGCAAAAAATGCCCCGGTGGGTGGGGAATTCCATTTGGATTCCCACGAGCATTTCCCTGATATATTCAGACACTCCCCTTTAAAGTTATAGATTGCGTCATAACACACCTCGGCCACAGAGATGCTCTTCTTTGGATCTACCCTACTTGAGATCTTCCTATCACTAATCTTTAGTTCTTCAGGGGATATATCGAGCATTTCAGCAGCTCGCGCGAGGATCTGTTCCTTGGCGTTACGGGCTGCCATCAGTGTTGCATTACCAATGACATAGGTTGAACGGCTGGCATCGGAGCCGTATTCAAAAAGGGTAACATCTGTATCTCCGGTGACTATGTTGATATCTCCCGCGTGAATCCCAAGCTCTTCAGCCGCGATTTGGGAAAGGGCACCCCATATGTGCTGACCAACGGGAGCTGGATGCACTACCAGATCGGCAGTGCCATCCTCGTTGAGTTTAATAAAGGCATTTGAGTGATCCAGATACAAGGGGGCAGCCCCGCTGCAGTGCGTCATGGTTGCCAATCCAACACCACGTCTTATCGCGCCCTCCTTTTTCTTTCCCCACTTCTCTCTCCAGCCTATGGCCTCGGCACCCTGCTTAATACATTCCTCCAGGTAGGTGCTCTCAAGGCGCAGCCCCATATTTGCTGTTTCACCTGCCCTTTTGATATTTTTTAGCCTGATTGTCAGGGGGTCGATGTTTAGCCTTTCAGCAGCCTCATCTACCAGTTGCTCTATGCCCCACATTATCGCCGGGTTACCAAAACCCCGAAATGCGCCCGATACTGGGGTATTGGTCATCACCATATCTGCCTCGCCTGCCCTATTAGGGCACCTGTAGTGCCCGAGCCCAAAGATCATTCCAATAGCTGATGCCATCGGGCCACAACCCATGTAACCCCCGAGGCGACCGAGCATATATACCTGGATGGCAGTTAATGTGCCGTCTTTGTTGAAGCCTATCTTGAGATTGCATTTAAATCCAGTCCTGCTTTCCAGGGCGATAAAATTCTCTTCTCTGGAGTACACCAGCTTTACCGGTTTACCCGTCTTTAGGGCCAGGGCAATACAGATCGGTTCAGCGCAAAGGGAACCTCTTTGCCCAAAACTCCCGCCAATAAACGGGGTGATCATCTTAACCTTGTGGACCGGCATATTGAATATATGAGCAATTTCCCTCCTGGCCAGATGTGGAAGCTGGCATTGGGACCACACGATGAGCCTCCCGCTAATATCAATACGGGCCACAGCGGCTGCGGTTTCTGCGGTGCAATGCTCCTGTTTGGTGGTCGTAAATGTGCCCTCAACAACGCAGTCAGCCCCCCCAAGGGCCTTGTCTGCATCACCCTCCGGAAAGGCATAAGGCATATGTTTCCCAATGTTTCTTCCTGCAAAATCGCTTATCTGGGGTGCCCCTGGTTTCATCGCCTCTTCCGGGTCAATTGCAAAAGGCAATTCCTCATACTCTACCTCTATGAGTTCCAGGGCCTCTTCGGCTATGTGCTCATTTATTGCCGCGAGCGCGGCTATGGCATCACCAAAATGACGCGCCCTTTCATTCAACACACCCTCATCTGCTGGCACAGTGTATCCACCGGCTATCATCGGCAGGTCCTTGAGGCCGCGATCGAACTTTTGCCATTGTGCTGTATCCTCTGGTGTGATTATGGCCTCAACACCAGAAAGGTTTTCCGCCTTGGATTTATCTATTCGCTTGATCCTGGCATGGGGATAAGGGCTTCTGAGTACCTTCCCGATCAGCATCCCTGGAATGGTTATATCGCTGACATAGATAGCGTTTCCCGTCGCCTTAGCAGCCGCATCTGGCTGGATAATTCGCTTGCCCACAACCGAAAGTTTTTGACTCATGGATGTGCCTCCTTGCTCATTGCCTCTGCTGCTGCCAGTACGGCATCGATTATCTTAACATACCCAGTGCACCGGCACAGGTTGCCAGATAAGGCATGCTTTACCTCTTTATCGGTGGGATTCAGGTTTTTGTCCAACAGCGCCTTAGCCGAAAGGATCATGCCTGGTGTGCAATAGCCGCACTGTATGGCGCCATGCTCCACAAATGCCTTTTGAATCGGATGTAAGGTAGTGCCTTGAGCCAGCCCTTCAATAGTCGTAATGTCTTTGCCCCGGACCGTCAGGGCGAGTGTCAGGCAGGAAAGAACCGGTCTCCCGTCAATCAGGACGGTGCAGGCCCCGCAACTACCGATCCCACAACTATGCTTTGTACCGGTGAGGCCCAATTCATCCCTTAATACCTCGACGAGGAGCATATGGGGCTCTATGGCCAGTTCGTAATGCTTCTCGTTTACCATAAACGTGGCGATCTCTTTCATTGTACCGTTCCTCTCAAATATGCTATCTAATCATTTTCCAGGTCTCGGCAATAGCCTCCGAAACTAAGTGCCGGCTCATTCTTCTCCGGAAGTCAGCACGGGAGCGTGGCCTTGTTTCTCCGGCAGCAACCTGAGCAGCTTGGCCTATGAGCCTGTCATCAATCCTTTTTCCGCGAAGCACCTCCTCGGCCTGCCTGGCTCTCATGGGAGTAGGTGCAACCGAACCTAATGCTATCTTTATGTCAGTGCATACACCGTCAGCAGAATCAACTGACATCAGGACCGCTACTCCGACCAACGTTTCATCAACCGCAACTGTCTTAGTGGCCCATTTATAGCAACCGGCGCTGACCGGTGGTGGATTCGGTATCTGGATCTCGGTGAGCAACTCTCCTTGCTGAAGCACAGTCTTGAATGGTGCCAAAAAGAATGTGTCAATAGGTACTACCCTTTCTCCACCCAGGCTCACCAACTTTAACCTAGCATCTAAGACAAGCAGCACCGGGGGGGTATCCTGTGATGGCCCTGCTTTACAGATATTACCGCCTATTGTGCCCATGTTCCGTACCTGGGGGGTACCTACTTTATTACAGGCGGTGGCCAGGAGGTTATACCTATCCTTGATAATAGAAGAATCGGCTATAGACCTATGGGTAGCTAAGGCCCCTATGGTCAGGCCGGTTTCCTGGCTATAATGGACATAATTCAGGTCAGGAATATCCTTAATATATACTATGTACCGGGGGCTTATCTGCCGCTTTTTCATTGAGACTATCAAATCAGTTCCGCCGGCAAGTACCCGTGCCTGAGCGTCATATTCAGATAGCATTCGCACTGCCTCCCCAACCGTTTGAGGGCCACGGTACTCAAAAGGCCTTAAAAGTCGAGCCATACACATCTCCTTTCCTGTTCACAGGCAAGAAGCCTCATATACTTTTTAAAAGCTGCATCCTATTCGATGAGAAAGCCATGCTTCATAGGGTCATGTGGGGAGAGAACAAAGGTGGCTATCCCCATGGTGTAAGCGGTTGCAGTGATCTCAGGGATAATGGCATCAAACCCATTTATTTTGGTTTGGGAAACAACCTTACCCCTTAAGGTTGTGCCAATGATGCTCTCGTGAATAGACTCCTGGCCCAACTTGATCTGCCCCTTGGCATATAAACTGGCCAAATGCGCCGATGTGCCAGTCCCGCATGGCGACCGGTCTATTCCTTTATCTCCTGGTGCAAAGACTACCATATTCTTGATATGCATCCCATGGTCTTTAGGCTTATTACAAAATCGAACTGCATCGATTGTTGACAGCGGTTTTTGGGGATGCCTTGCCCTAATTTGAGCGTTAGCTGCATCCTTAATAACCATGGCCAGTTCACATAGCTTAGATGCATTATTTTTGTCAACCATCATTCCAATATCCTCAGCCTCAATAATGGCATAAAATGCACCACCGAAAGCCACATCCACTCGGATATTGCCCAGATGAGGAACCTCGATTACCGTTGACGTATAGAGAAATGAGGGGACATTCTGGATCGACACTGATGCAACAGAGCCATCTTTCACTGTGGCGTAGCCGGTCACGAGCCCGGCAGGGGTATCCAAAACCACGGTGGTAACAGGCTCCACTGCCTCTACCATGCCAAATTCAATAGCTGCGGTAACTACCCCTATGCTGCCATGTCCGCACATCGGTATCCACTGGTGAGTGCTATCCATATAGAAAACCCCGAGTTGGGCCTGACTGTCCACCGGGGAGGTAAGTACAGCACCGACCCCTCGCAGGAGTCCTCTGGGCTCCTGGAAGATGGCGGTCCTAATGTAATCAAGGTTGTCTTTAAAATACTCGGCCCTTTCTATCATGGTATCTCCGGAAAGATACGGAACCCCACCAATGATTATCCTGGTTGGCATACCTGCAGTATGAGAGTCTATGGTATAGATCGTTTTGCCAAGAATCATTCTGCTACCCCCGCATGGCATATTTCAAAGTACTGGATACCCTCCAGTTACCATATATTCAAGGTATCCTTAAAGAGATAGTTGTCAAGATCTTTTGTATCGTCCGCCCCATGCTCATGACCTCTACCCCTCATAATCAGATACGAAATAACGCTCTAAAACCCTGCCTTTGATCCAGTCGTTTGAGGCCAGTATTTTTGGCGCTTTCAAGGGCCTGGGCGTATTCCTTTAGTGAGAGCATCTGATTAATATATGTGTCCTCATGTGCTGTGCCGCAGGGCCTGTACTGATCCATGACATTGACGTAGGTGTCCGGTGATATCTCTTTTGCTATGAACTCCATCACCTCCTCGGTGCCGGCTATCCCATGTGGCATTACCAGATGCCTTACCAACAATCCTCTTTCCGCAATACCGTTCTCATCTATTACTAAATCACCCACCTGGGCATGCATCTCTTTCAGTGCCTTCACTGCCTTTTCCCGGTAGTCTGGTGCGTTGCAATACCTCTTTGCCCACCTTTGGTCCCAGAACTTAAAGTCAGGCATGTAGATATCAACAATACCTCTTAGCAGCCTCAGGGTCTCAACCTTCTCGTACCCGCTGCTATTATATACGATAGGAACACCGAGACCATGCTCCACAGCCAGCAAAAGGGCCTCCAGTATCTGAGGTACTACATGGGTAGGGGTAACCAGGTTTATGTTATGACAGCCCCTGGTTGCCAGCTCTATCATTATTGCTGCCAGATCCTTTGCCTCAATCTCTGCCCCCTCCTCCAGGTGGCTTATATCGTAGTTCTGACAGAAAGAGCACCGAAGATTGCAAGAACTGAAAAAGATAGTCCCTGAACCAAGTCTGCCAACGAGCGGTGCTTCCTCTCCAAAATGGGCATTATAGCTTGCAACCCTTGCTCTCCTGCCGGTCCGGCAGTACCCTTTTTCATTGTTTAAACGGTCAACCCCACATTCCCGGGGACAAAGCCGGCATTCCTTTAATGCCTTAATGGCTTTTTGCACCCGTTTTAACAGGTGACCGTCTCGGTACAATTGAAGATAGGGGGGTTCGGACATGATAATATAGCCGTTCACCACTCAAAAGTGAACTAAAGTGAACTAAAGTTTGAAGTGCCTAAAGTGCGACTTCGATTGCTAAAGCCTTGCGAGGTAGAGCCGCCTACGGTGATAAAACCAACCAAAAAAATGAAACTAATCAAACGGATCAAGTTCTATTGCTTTGAATCCTCAGGCTTCTTCTTCTCCGTCATCTTCCTTCTTATCTCTTTTTCAAAGGCCCTATCGCTCGGCCGGTAAAACACCTTTTTCCTAACGTTTTGAGGGAGATATTCCTGTTTTATTTGGCCATTCGGGTGGTCATGCGGGTAAATATAGCCCTTACTGTAACCCATTTCTTTCATCAATCGGGTTGGAGCATTTCTAAGGTGCAGGGGCACAGGCAGGGGGCCTGATTCCTCAATCTCCCTCGTAACAGATTTCTCTGCCACATAGAGCGAATTGCTCTTGGGCGCAGTAGCTAAATAGACCACAGCCTGGGCCAGAGAGAGCCTCGCCTCTGGGGGACCTATCCTTTCCCAGGCCTGATAGGCAGTCAGGGCTATCTCTAAGGCCTTGGGGTCAGCCAGGCCAACATCCTCAGAGGCGAACCGAATGAGTCGCCTCCCGATAAAGAGCGGGTCCTCACCTGCTTGCAGCATCCTATAGAGCCAGTAGAGAGAAGCCTGGGCATCACTCCCCCGCATGCTCTTATGAAGGGCCGATATCAGATTGTAATGCTCCTCTCCATCTTTGTCATACATGAGGGGTTTTTTGTCCAAGGCCAGTGCAACAGCTGCCCTTGTTAGTACCCTTTTGTTGTGCTTATCCGCTTGAACAAAACATATAGCCGACTCCAAATTATTAAGAGCTGTCCGGGCATCTCCATAGGAGATATTTACTATAAACTGCAATGCGTCTTGTTTGACTTCAAGGTTTAGATCTCCAAGGCCTCTTTTTTTATCTTCAATGGCCCTGTTCAAAATGATGACCATATCTTTGTACTGCAGCGGTTTCAGCGTCATAACCCTGGCTCTTGAAAGCAATGGCGGAATAATTTCAAATGAGGGATTCTGGGTTGTGGCTCCAATGAGAATGATCAGGCCACTTTCAACATGGGGGAGAAATGCATCCTGCTGAGCCTTATTGAAGCGATGGATCTCATCGACAAAAAGGATCGTTGGTTTTCGCTCATACCGATAGGTCCTTTTTGCCGAATCGATTACCTCTCTTAATTCCTTTACTCCGGACAGCACTGCCGAAAATGATTCAAACGGGCAATTGCTGTACTGTGCTATCAACTTCGCAATGGTTGTTTTGCCAGAACCTGGCGGTCCCCAGAATATCACAGAAAATAGATTTCCAGTCTCAAGAGACCTTCTGAGTGCCCTGGATGGGCCCAGGAGGTGGTCCTGACCCACGATGTCTTCGATCCTTTCCGGTCTCATCCTGGTGGCCAGAGGGGTCGTTTTACGCTCCATCATCTCACCCTGCCTCTATCTCCATAGCAT
>JAFDDT010000083.1 GCA_019310725.1 Deltaproteobacteria bacterium
CACCTATCAGCTTCGAAGCTTTACCCTTATACGAATACCTCCCTAATAAACCGGGCTTCTTGAAGAATAGATAGAGCCCGACCTTTCAGGATCGGTCTCTATCCTTTGAGGTTTAGTTGCGGTATCCGGGGAGGTGGTAGTGACTAACCTTGCCATGTCATCGTATTGATAGCTTGTGAGACCATCATTGGCATCGGTAATCGCTGTTAGGTTGCCGTGGGTATCATAGGTATAGGTGGTTGTCACACTGCCGGGCTGGATGACAGTGGTCAGGCGGTTGAAGGGATCGTATTCATAAGTGGTTGCGTTACTGTTGGAATCGGTTACTGAGGCGATGTTTCCCTCGCTATCATAGCCATATTCGGTAAACGTATCATCTACATTAATCTCCTTCCAGAGCTTACCTGGGATATCGGGGTGCTCGTATGACCAACGTCTCTAGTAGGTGCGACTGTCTGAGGGGTCATGCTTTGTCATCTCGGTTCGGTTTCCCTGGGGATCATACACATAGGTAATATAGTTGCCTTGTATGTCGGTGATCCGAATGAGCCTGCCGTGAAAGGGATCGTATTGATAGGTGTAGGTGACAGCGTCCTCATCCGTCACAGAAGCTGGTTGGCCTGCAGCATTATAGGAAATAGTCTTTGAGCTTCGGTCAGTATCGTTTATTATAGCTGTAACCCTACCCTTGCCGTCATAGGTAAAACCCTTAGATTGGCCATTCACATCAGTCACCTTACCAGCCATTCCTGCGGCATCATACTCAGAGAAGGTGCTAGTCCCGATCAGGGGCTGAGTTATGGAGAGAAGATCACAACTCACGTTGTCATATGTGAAGGAAGTGGTATCATCAGAGGCAGGCAGAGGCCCATCAATAGACAATACTTGCCCTTTAGCATTGTAGGTAAAGGTGGTGATGTATTCATAGGGAACAGTAGTGCCTGAGCTATCTTTTGTGAATCCTTGTTCAATGATCCGCGATAGGAGACGGGTGGGACTCTCATTGGCAGTAGTGTCATAGTCATCGTCATAGTCCCAGATGGTCACCTTGTTACCGCTTCCAAGGGCGCTGGCTTCAGTTCTGCTTAATGGTAGGTTTATATCCGGGTGGTACGTATAGCTAATCAGCCTCTCCTCTGGGGTGCCCACGGCCAGTCGAACCGTCCCCGGATTGCCCTTTTCATCATAGTCCTGATACTGGGTGATGGTGCCATTGGCAGATTCTACCTCACTGAGGTTCATGCTCTCATCGTAAGCCCACCGGATGACATTGCTTTCGCTGTAAGGAGCGCAGGCAGGGCCTTGCGTCTGAATTACCCGTTTCCGGCCGTCTACCTCACCCATGACATGGGTACGGAGTGTTCTGTAAGCATCAGTCACCTCTACATGGGTTTCGCTCACGTAGGTGATGCTCACGCCCTTACCTTGGACCCAGAAGTTAACTGTACAGCGGTCACGCTCATCATATGACCAGGTACCGAAGAGATGATCCTCCTTATCCCGCTTTTCAGTGAGGTTGTGCACGTCATTGGGATCGGAATAACTGTAAGTGAACCCGGAGCCATCTGCATAGGCCACCGTGGTGAGGTTCTGGTTGTTATCATATCCATAGGTCGCCCAGATCCCATCAGGTACAGCCTCGGTAAACGGGCCGGAGATATGTTCTACTAGGAGCCTGTCCGACAATAGACGTTTTGGAATTTTGACTGCTCCATATTGTGTCCTAAGATGTATTGATCTACTATATATTCTGGATTAAAAATGGATCTTCCTATTCTCGGACAAGCTCCTAGGCCGTCCGCATTATAATGGAAGGTGAGCACCCGGCCACTGGCTGTGTCGGAAACCTTCTCTAAACGGTCTTGTGCATCATAGGCAAGCCTAAGGCGGTTTCTGATCGCATCTTCTATCCAGATGAGCTTGCCTGCATCAGAAAATCCATATCGGCTGCCATCCAATCGATACCAGACATACCGTGCCACTTCCGCTTTGACCGAGGTGCACTCCTTGAAGATACCTCTATAGAGGCCTCCTGTCTCCTCCACAAAATAGACAGCCCGGCCTGTATCATCCACGATTTTGAGAAACTCCCTGCCTCCCATTGTGAATGCAGGGTCGAGCGAGACCTCATAGGTGTGGGTCCAGCCGTAACCGAGAGATCCCAGACTTGTTGATTGGCTGTTGTAATAGCCAGCAAAGGCAAGTCCCAGGTGGTTGGGCGAGGGGAATCGAATGTCTGGCTGGTGGAGCACGTTGTTTCCGTTCAGGATGCGGATCTTCATCCCAACAAGACCCCCTCCGCCCTGCTGCTCATCCCCATCTAAGCCGTAATCTATATCCTTGGGAGGAGTGACAACTGTAACTTGTGCTGAGGTAGCGGCCGTGCCTCCGGGGCCCATAGCTGTGATTGTATAGGTTGTACTCTCAATCGGCGAGACAACATGGCTGCCGCTAAGGGCGACATCTTCAATGCCCTGGTCGATGCTGACAGTGTCGGCATTTGCAGTGGTCCAGGTCAGGGTGCTGGATTCGCCTAAGGGGATGGTTGTGGGATTTGCCGAGAGGGTCACCTCTGGTGTTTGGAGAGCGATCTTTTTCCTTACCTCCAAAGTAATTGAAGCTCCCCGCTGTCCCCTGAGAAAGACCAGCAAACGGTTTCTAGATCGGAGCGAGATCTCTTTTTCGAAATCCGTGTCACTTCCCCGGAAAAACTTACGGAGAGAAATCAAGCTCGTGTTGAAGAGAACAAATCCTCCCTTGATCTTCAGCTTGGGAGTTTTTTTGTTGATGAAGATGACCCCATCTTCAGGATTATCGACGGTGAAGTCATGGAAGGAGAGGTGGATAGGCCAGCGTTTGATGGTTAGATCCTCTGGCCCAAATACGCTTTGATCTTGTGCATAGGTTGGTGAAGCGATGGTGAAGAGGATGAAAAGGACAGTAAAGAGACAGAGGGTCTTTCTTGGCATGGTCCGCTCCAGCATAATGGTGATGAAGATAGTGATTTGGCAGAATATCAGCTGGCTGGAAGCCAACCTGAGTTTTGTTGCAAAGACATATTCGACTCGTGGCGTATCGTTTGTCAAGGAAAAATAACTGTGTAGGTTGTTAGGTGAGACTGTTCAAAATACACCAGGTGGACGAATATTGATGCGCCTGTAAAAAGTCCTTTTTGCAGGCAATTGCCAATTATTGTCAGCATCTGACTCCGAATCTTCGCTTCGGAGTTATTCATGAAAGAAACTCTAACTTTATCTTCCTTAATGTATTAGACAGGATTAACCCGCCAGAAGTACGGCGGGTAAACATGATTAACATGGTTTTTGTTGTTCTTTTGTCCTTCCGTCCTCGCCCGCCTCGCCTGAGCGAGAGCGATGGCGGGTAGGAGGAAACTGAGAAAAAGAAAAGAAAATCCAATAGATCCAGTAAATCCTGTCAGATAAAAAAACCCATTGATAACTAAGTTTCTTAGGAGCCCTAAGGGCATTACTCCAAATCCTGATCTTTTTGAGTTTTAACGAGATCATCAACATTGAATGGGTTCCATTTGGGCAACGCATTGATATTCAAGAATACAAGACACGGCAAGTGGTGTTTAATTGTCAACCTGTGAAATAAGACAAGATGGTTAAGGGGCAATGCATACGGGGAGAAAGATCAGGGGGAGCGTGGGGGAGCAGGCTTCTTGATGTTGTGCTTTTTCATTTTGCTGTACAAACTGCCGCGGGGAATATTTAGCTCCCTGGCTGCCTGGTTCAGGTTCCAATTTGTATCATGAAGCACCCTGTGAATGAGGGTGGCCTCTGCTTTGTAAAGAGAGCCATCAGTTAGTTCCAGGATAACCTCTTCTATTTCTGCTTTTTCCCCGAGATTTCGTGACATAGCAAAAAGTTCCTTTACAGGGTACCGCGGCGTCTCAAAAGGTATGTGCTCGATTCTGGCAATTTGACATGATAAAGAGAATGGAGCAAATGTCGTGAAAATCCGAAGCACGAAATGCGAAATCCGAAACGATATCAAAATCTGAATCTCCAAAATCAAAAACAAGTGCGGCTAACTACTTGATTCAAAATGTTTTGAGAATTTGAATTTATGTAGTTCGAATTTGTTTAGGATTTCGATATTCGAATTTCGGTTTTGCCCGTCTATGATACATCGCTTAGATACAAAAATTTTGGTGCCATTTCATTTTGCCAATTTATATACAGAATCTGTGAGATGGGCATTAGCCAGGGTCCTGAGACAGTCGCCCACCCTATCAATTGTTTTTCACGCACGGGCTGCCAGGCAACATCTTTCGCATTATTTAAAGAGACAGCAATTTAAATGCCAGATTTAGCCAGGTGCTTTTGGGGTGGATTCGATAACGCATGGATATAGGATGTGAAAGCCTCACAGAAAAGGCAAAACGCTCTTGGCCCCACTGGGTAAGCCTCACAGAGCGATGCACTCCCATAACCAGAGTTTTGAAGACAGTGTTGATGGGGATCAGCCGCCTTGGCTAGTAACTTTTACTCAGTGGGCAGTGGTCAGATGGGTGTTCAAGATCAATCATGCAGTGAGGAATCCTGGTCAGCCTGGCCTTTCGTATGCGTTCACAGGTTCAGGATTCACCGTTCAGGGTTATCTTCCTGCCTGTGCGTCGCACGCAGACAGGTCTTTTGTTGAGCTAGCTTATATGCCGGCAAGTACTTGAGCTGCCCGCTCGTACCTTAACAGCGATTTGTTTGTTCAACCATGCCCTGAACAGCCCCAATAACCTGTTCTTTCCATATATTGTCGGGTCTCGCATGGCAGGCGGGCCCTCGGTGAATCCTGAACCTGTGAACCCGTGAACGGTTACGGTCTTTCTATCCGGTATTTCTTCATCTTGCTGTAAAGGGTGCCTCTTGCAATATCCAGCTCCCTGGCTGCCTGCTTCAGGTTCCAGTTTGTTTCCTCCAGAACCTTGCGGATCAGGGTTGCTTCTGCAAGAGGGAGTGATTTGGAGGGAAGATGGAGGGTAAATTCCCTAAGGTGCGAGCTTCTCTTGATATCCTCAGGCAGGCAATCTGGTGTGATCTCTTTTCCTTTGCAAAAGACAACAGCCTGTTCAACAACATTTGAAAGCTCCCGAACATTACCGGGCCAGTCATAGGCCATCAGAATTTTACGGCCTGCCTTTGACAGGCCTTCGACGGTCTTGTTGTTTTTTCGAGAATAGATCGATGTAAAATAGTTGGACAGCAAGAGAATATCATCTCTTCTCTCTCTGAGGGGGGGCAAGTCAATGGATGCTCCCTTTATGCGATAAAAGAGATCTTCTCGGATTCTCTTTTCTCTCACCTCCTGGTAGATATCCTTATTGGTAGCACAGATGATTCTGACATCGGCATGAATAGTCTTTGTTCCGCCCACCCTCTCAAAATTGCCATCATCAAGAACCCGGAGCAGTTTTGCCTGCATCTGCGCGGGCATCTCACCAATCTCATCCAGAAACAGAGTCCCCCCGTTGGCCAGCTCAAATCTGCCCTTTTTTTGTGCAACCGCTGTGGTGAAGGCACCTTTTTCGTGGCCAAACAGCTCACTTTCAATAAGCCCATCCGGCAGCGACGCACAGTTTATCTTGATATATGGTTTCTTTCTTCTAGCGCCTGTATAGTGGATGGCATTGGCAACGAGTTCTTTGCCGGTGCCGCTTTCACCGGTTACTAAAACCAAAATATTTGCCCTGGCAACATCTTGAATCTTATGAAAGATATCAAGCATCTGAGGTGTCTTTCCGAGGATATTTTCAAACCGGTAGGTTTTCCTGCGATCTTCGTGGGAATAATAACTCTCGATCAACAGTCGTTTCTGTTCAGCTACCCTGCTGGTAAGGGCAAATAGCTGCTCATGATCTGAGGATTTCAGGGTATAATCAAAAGCCCCCTGCTCTATTTCTTGTGTGGCACGCTGTGTGCTGCCATCGGTGAACAACGCCACAAAAACCTGGGGGAATCTTTCTCTCAACTGGTTTGAGAGCTCTAACCCCCCCATGCCAGGCATTCGCAATTCGGTAAATACCAGGTCAAAGGGTGTCTGGTCAAAGCATCTTAAGGCCTCATCCCCGTCTCCGGCTGTAAGCACATACGATACCTCGGGCTCGAGGACACCTTTAACGTTTTCACGGTGAGCACGGTCCTTGGTTACTATAAGAATTTTCAAATCATTCAACATGGGCAGCCCTTACGGCATTGCACTATCAGGCAGAGGGCGCCAGCCACATTTCAAGTCCGATGGCAAGGCTCTCTTTTCTGCACGAAAACGTAGCATGATAGTAGCTGTGAGTCAAGAAGCGAGCTGAGGGAAAAGATGGAGCTCGGAATGTCTTTTTGGTTTCAGCGGAATAGACGGGCAGGAATACATCTCAGTTAAAAAAAGGAAAGGCCGGCATGAAGCCGGCCATTCCTTTTCATTCCAACAAGTAAGGGCGATTATTCAACCAGCTCGCCTTCGGAATACTTGATGGTATCAACGTCTGGTTTATCTCCCATTCCGTGCTCGACGAAATCGGGAACCGTAGCCAGGTCAACGTCATTTGCCTGGTTGATATCAGGAACGTCTAAGCCGGTGATATCCTCCACCAGATTTAAGAACTGGCTTATTTCCAGTGGCTTAAGCAGATAAGAGTCACCCGTGGAGCTCTCGGTGAGCTGAGTGCCCGCTGCAAGGTTGATGATCTTGTTAGAGATCTCCTGAGTCATCACCCAGCTGTTCTTGGACAGTTCGTCATACATCATGGGTAACCCGCCCATCCATCCGTCGAACATGAGTGCAACGGTTTTGTCGTCGCCGCCGTTGTTTGTGACGGTAATCGAATCAAACCGCATCGGATCATCAAGGAGCTTGTAGTCACCGTTATCGTCCACCAGATAGGTCATGGTTCCCCAGCCAGAGCCGGTCGAGGAGTACTCCCAGTTATACATGACTCCGGTTGCCGCGTCATTATCATAGGCTTCCAACCCCCAAATACCCCTTGCCACGACAGCACCCACTGCCACACCTTGGTTGGGCTGGCCCTGGGCATCCTTGTCGTTATCACCTATGGTGTTGTACACGAGCAAGAGATAGTTGTCATCCTCTGCATCGGTGATAAACTGGTATGTTGAGCTCCCATCGGGGTTCCATTGGTCCTTGAATACCGTGCCTGCCGGGACAACCGTGGTTGCATTGGTGGGGTTCGCTGCTGTCTGGAGCTCGAGCTGTGTGGTGTAGGTATTGTCGCCAATCCTTTTCACGATGTAGTTGGCGCCCTGCATGTTGATGTAGAGTTCCTTGTTCAGTGGTAGTGTGTAGTCTTTATCTCCAGACTCACTAAACTCAGGCATCCAGGTCATGGTATTAAAGCCGACTACCTCTTTTTCCACCCACCCTGTCGGGTATGCCTCACTTACCCCTTTGTACTCGACAAAGATGCTTCCACCTACATTGACAAACATGTTCATATTTTCGGCGGGTTGCAGTGCCACGAGGGGGCTTCTTGCTGTAAGCCTGCCATGTTCATCTTGAGTTGCTTCATAGAAACCGGCGTCATAGCCGTCACCGGCTGCCAGGTAAACATAGTTCAAATTCTGCTGTGTGTCTTGATCCCATCTGCCGATGTGCACATTCTTCCTGTCGTCATTAGCGCCCACAATTAGAGATTCAAACCCGATAGTCTCGCCGAAGTCTTCCAGGGCTACCGCGCAACTGGGGCCGCCCTCATGCTCCCAGTCCATCTGGGTACAATAACACCATTCTAGATCACTATCGGTGTCGTGATCAACATAAAGCAGGTTATAATCATTGTTTATCCATATCTCTACCGGAATGTCCTTAACGTCCGCTAGGTCTGCGTCGACCAGGGTCCGTTTCGTGAAGGTCCCTGAGAAGGTTTTACCTACGGTATACGTCTCTGCTTGATCAGGGGGCATATCCTCCCGGGTGACCTCGGTTCCTTCAGGGATTGCGGCTTCACCTTGCATCCAGATTTCGTGACGCCCCTGGTAGGCACCATAATAGGCGTGTTGGGGTACTCCATTAAGGGTAAACCGGATTGGGAAACCAAAGGATTTGGTCTTGGTTACGTCTGCCCCCGTATCCGCATTATACACGCCATAACGATGTGTCATCTCGGTAACCGATGCCCTATCCTTATACATGACATCGTTGTCGCCCTCTCGAACGGCCAGATACGTTTCGTTGTATGCATATTGGGCCAATGTGTGAGGAAGTTCAGTCAGCTCATCTGGATTAGAATCCGGGCCGAAGAGCGCTTCAAAATTGGGATAATACACCTTTCCATACCCTTCCGTATCTGATCGATACATAATAGCCTTCATCTCCCCCAGCAATTCAACTGGTGATCCCGGGAACCCTTCGGGAAATTGCTCGTGGATCTTGAGGATGGCTTCGCTGTTATCCCCGATCGAGGCCGAGGCTGCAAAAAAGTCGTTTCCGTCATCATCGAATTTCACATTCATGGTCCATACACCAAAGTCTTGATAGGAACCATCATCTTTTTTGGTGGCAGTAGAATAAATTTTGAACTCAGCCTTGTTCTCAAGTACCTCGCCCTCATCCACTTCTTCAATCCAGGCCCTGATACGCAGCACATTCTGGCCACCTTCTTGGATATTATCTGATCTCACAATCCATGGTTGAAGCTGTTTTATGCTATGCCCATCCGCTTCATCTTCCCATGCCACCATACATTTATAGGGCCCATTGCCGATATTTTCGGCATCCGAGTAATGAGTTTGCGCCAGAGCACCCAATACGTCTTCAACAATGGCAAATTGCTCCAGGGCATGTTCCTCCACCCATCTGTCTGTTACTGCCTCGCTATAATCGGTACCCGGATCCGTGGCAGCCGAGAGGGCAAGGGCGTGAAGCTTCCCCTGAAAAGAGAGGCTAGCTCCTGCGCCCGCCTCGTCACTGGTAGGAACCGCGGACACCTTTGTTGGCAACTGGTACGCGCTCGTTGCGACGGTGGAAGAGCTACTGGTGGTCCCACCACCTCCTCCGGTGGCAACAATGCAGAAAAACCCGAAAACAACTACCAAGCCCAGGACCAAAGAGTTAAGCGCCCACTTCCAGGATTTGTCTCTGGTGCTCTGCCTCGTAACTTTTCGTTTCCCATTTCTCCAAAATTCTTGTTTCATCTTGTACTCCTCTCGTTATGAGTTCACTAATGATAAAGGCCGATGCTGTCCCCAGACAGATGGCCACAAGGTCGAGTCGGTCGTATGTGCCCCTCAGGAAATAATTCGCCAAAAGTTCTGAAAGCTTTGTGTGCGCAAGAATCCTCGGCAAGAATTGGGGGATTTGCTGGCCAAAGGCCTGACCTATCTCAAAAAGGACATCCACGACCATCCAAAACAGGCAGATTATGGCCCTGATCCCTCGGCTTTCTCTTGGAAATAGTGCCATGGTGATCAAGGCGAAGGAAAAGGGGTGAATAAATTCAGGCACAATCCCTCCGAAGATTCCAAAAACGCCCATCTTGAACGGTAGATCTCCAGTGGCTACTTTCGCGGCAGCCCCCAGGCAGGTGGAATCCACTGGCCTGCTCAATACATATTCCATGGAGCCCACCAAAAGAGCACCCACTCCTATGATGAATTCCAAGGATTTTTTGGAGATCCGGAATTTCGTTGTTAAAGAAGAGGACATTTTTTCCCTCTTACCTTATCGGCATGTCTCTTAAAAACTTGACTAAAAAAATCGACCCAGACCTTACTGACACGATCTCTGATGCTCTTTTTTTGTACCTTGAGATTTTTGTAGGCGTTTACTGGTTCAAAGCCCGCCCTGCCCGCCGGCGGGTTCCATTCTCGTGCCCGGACTGCATTTGGGATGCATATTTACGAGAAAAGCATAACTTCCTCAGGCGTAATCCAAAATTTGGAGCCAAATTGGCAATTACCTGGGAAAATGAGCCTTTTTAACCAGGTCTTAGGGTCCTCAATGCCTTCTTTTTCCTTAACCCTGAACGTTGAACCTTGAACCTGTGAACGGTTACGGATTTTTTTTGTAGGCCTTGCTCACTATGATCTTTCTTGAGCTTCTGGTATACTGACCCATAAAATGTTGAAGTGGACAACCACCCTTAAAAGGCTGCCTTAATGTTGCCCTTAGAAGCGTCAGAATTGCGAGGGGACAGGGCGAGGAGTTTTTCGTCTTGCCAAAACATGGTCAAAACAGAATACCGAATCTATCTCTGAGACCTCCGTGGGCTCTAGCGATCCTGAGCCAAGCCGAAGGAGAGCGGGCGAGAGAACCCTCTATTACTCGAGAGACCACAAGGGCTTACACGAGCGGTGAGAGCTGCGAGGAGGTGAAATAGAGTGAGGTATGTAGCCATTCTTCAATGTATGATGGTTTCTTTTGTAATCCTCTCCTGTTCAAATCTCACCGCAAACACTCAAAAAAACCTAAAGAACAAACCTCAATCAGGCGATATCTATACGAGAGAGCACAAAGAACTAACTCCCTTGCGCACGAAAAAGAAAAACTATGTGCGCGGACAAATCCTGGTAAAGTTCAAGGACGGCATGGACGAGCACGCAATAGAGAATATTCAAAGAGAGTTGTCCCTCAAGACGATTCGCGTAGTCCACGCGCCAAATCTGTATTTGATGAAAATTCTGAATGGCTCATCCGTGGAGACGATTATGGAGCGCCTGAAGGATTTCCCTGAGGTAGCCTTTTCAGAGCCAAACTATATCGTAACCATGCACTGAGAGAAATCTTAAGGAATATGAGAAAACGAGCAATTTTGATTTGGATGGTTTTCTTAATCTCAGGCTCAGTGCTTTTGGCCTCTGAACCTGATGCAGGCATGGGAACCCTGGAATCTCAAAGGCCTGCGTATGTCCCGGGTGAACTTTTGGTAAAGTACAGGCCCTCCCTTAGCGCTGCTTCGGCGCTGTATTATCAGACTCATTGGAGTGTCTCCAGTGTTCGTACATTTAAAACCATCGGGGTCCATCATATCAAGCTTCCCGAGGATATGACTGTGGAACAGGCCCTGGAGGTTTATAAAAGCGATCCGGATGTAGAATATGCCGAGCCAAACTATTATTGTTACGCCACTGCTACATTCCCTAACGATCCCCTCTTTGGCGATCTTTGGGGATTAAACAACGATGGCAATAACGACATAGATGCCCCCGAAGCATGGGATATCACAAAAGGCAGCCCTAACGTTGTTGTCGCCGTTATTGACTCTGGTGTAGATTTAGACCATGAAGACATAATAGATAACATCTGGAAAAATACCAGCGAAGATTGGGTTGCTGGAAATCCTGGTCATAATGGGCTGGATGATGATGGAAACGCTAAAATCGATGATTATTATGGCTGGGACTTTGTTGATAATGATAACATACCCATTGATCCTTACGGGCACGGCACCCATGTTGCCGGTACCATTGCCGCCGTGGGAAATAACTCTGCGGGAATAACCGGGGTATGCTGGACAGCCAAGATAATGGCGCTCAGGTTCTTAGATGCCTTTGGTGTTGGTACCACTGACAAGGCGATCAGTGCTATTGAATATGCCAATGATAAAGGGGCACATGTAATCAATAACAGTTGGGGAGGCGGGGGCTTCAGCCAGGCCCTCAAGGATGCCATCGATGCCTCTGCTGCCGTAGTTGTGTGTGCGGCAGGGAACGCCGGCACGAACAATGACAGCGCTCCTTTTTATCCGGCGAGTTACACGAGTGCCAACATTATTGCGGTGGCTGCCACCGACCAGAACGATAACCGGGCCTCTTTCTCGAATTATGGTGCCACCTCTGTTGATGTTGCTGCACCGGGAACCAACATCTACAGTTGCAAACCAGCACGACAGACAGTTTGGAGCGATGATTTTGAGGGGGCCCTTACCTGGAGCACAGGAGGAACCAATGATACATGGAATACCACTAGCTCCTTATCTTACAGTAGTTCCTATTCCCTGACAGATAGCCCTGCCGGCGACTATCAAGATGATACTGGGTCCTGGGCAATAGCTCCTGTACTCAACCTTTCTTCTTATAATGGGGCAAGACTTGAATTTAAACTGAGAGGGATTTCTGAGTCCTCTTTTGACCTATTATATGTTCAGAGTTCTCCTGATGGATCAAGCTGGACGGATCAAGATATTTTGATTAGTAGCACAGTGTATGACGCCATTTCCGGGACCTCTTCTGGCAACTGGCTTAGCGCGTTTGTAGATTTAGGGGCCTATGATGGCAACAGCACAGTGTATATCGGGTTTTACTTCTCGTCCGATTCTTCGATCAGCTATGATGGATGGTATATTGACGATGTCAACGTTACCGCTGCTTCGTCAACCTATAACGGAACAGAATACCAGTATATGCAGGGCACATCCATGGCTGCACCACATGTGTCAGGCCTGGCTGCGCTCATCAAGGCACACAACCCATCTTTAACCAATACAGAGATTAAGGCGGCCATAGAGAACAGCGTTGACCCCAAGGCATCCCTGAGCGGC
>JAFDDT010000084.1 GCA_019310725.1 Deltaproteobacteria bacterium
CTTCCACGCGCCCGATATGCATGCACAAATTACGTACCCGCTGGGTGTGCTCCCAGGCATGACTGCGGTTTGCCTTTGAAAGGCATTGCTCAGCATAGTCTTTAATGTCTTGAATCGTTAAGCCCATACCTATTGCTTTTACCTCGATCGAAACGGAGTGCGGGATTGAAAGAGACTGTGAATCACGAAAAAGTAGATATATTCAGCTACACACGTGGCCGTTAATCTACGTAACCTTGTCGCCAGGCAGCGGGTCGTGCTCAAAGGTGGGTGCGCACAGGCGGTCAGCGTCGCCGCCTGACAGAATCATTCCCTCTGAGAGGCCGAACTTCATCTGGCGGGGCTTCAGATTGGCGACCACGATGACCTTCTTGCCGACGAGTTTCTCCGGATCAGGATAGCCGGGGCGAATTCCGGCGAATATCTGTCGGAGGCGGCCCTCACCGATGTCCACCATGAGCTTGATGAGTTTGTTTGATCCTTTAACGGCGCTGGAGTCGCGGACCAAGCCTACCCGAAGGTCGATTTTCGAGAAGTCGTCAATATTGATCTCTTCACCTATGGGCTCGAGCTCCTCGCGCCTTCCGGTTGCAGGAGCGTCTTTTCTAAGATGAGCCAGTTTGGACTGACCTGGGGCCTCGGTGACTTTTGCCCCTTTGGCCTGCGTCTTCTCGATCTTCGCCCAGGTATCCCGCAGCGTAGCGGTGCGATTGAAGACCAATCTTCCCTGAGAAGAATCAACGGAGTCAACGCAGAAATAGCCCAGTCTCTCGAACTGGTAACGGCTTCGCGGTGCTGCGCCTGCCAGACTTGGTTCAACGTGGCAAGAGGTCAATGTCTCTAACGAGTTCGGATTCAAATGCATTTTGAAATTAGAACCATCCTTGTTATCGGTTGGATCTGGTTTGACAAAGAGGTGATCATACAAACGTACCTCGGCCTCGAGCGAATGCGAAGCTGAAACCCAGTGCAACGTTGCCCTGACCTTGCGTCCGTCCGGAGAGTCACCGCCTCGTGTCTGCGGATCATAGGTGCAGTGGAGCTCAACCACCTCGCGGGTTTGTTCGTCCTTAACCACACCCACACATTTGATAAAATACGCGTACCGCAGCCGCACCTCTCGACCGGGGGCCAGACGGTAGAACTTCTTCGGGGGGTCCTCACGAAAATCCTCGCGCTCAATATAAAGCACCCGTGAGAAAGGTACTTTCCGTGTCCCCATATCGGGATCTTCCGGACTGTTCAAGGCGTCCAGCTCTTCTACCTGGCCCTCCGGATAGTTGTCTATGACCACCCGGAGCGGACGGAGTACTGCCATCACGCGGGGAGCTCTTCGATTCAGATCTTTGCGAATGCAGTGCTCGAGTAGTGCTATATCCACTATACTGTCTCTCTTGGCCACACCGATGCGCTCACAAAAGTCTCGGATTGACTCTGGCGTGTAGCCTCGTCTCCTAAATCCAGATATAGTAGGCATCCGTGGGTCGTCCCATCCAGTGACATACCCGTGTTCTACCAATTCCAGAAGCATTCGCTTACTCATTACGGTGTAGCTGAGGTTGAGGCGGGCAAACTCAATTTGCTGTGGATGGTACACGTTCAATTCGTCAAGGAACCAATCGTACAGGGGGCGATGATCTTCGAACTCCAAGGTGCAGATCGAATGGGTGATCCCTTCAATGGAGTCTGACTGTCCATGGGTAAAGTCATATGTCGGATAGATGCACCATTTGTTGCTCGATCGGTGATGTTCAGCATGCAGTATACGATACATAACGGGATCACGCATATTTAGATTAGGTGATGCCATGTCAATCTTTGCTCGAAGCACACGGGAACCGTCCTCGAATTTGCCTGCCCGCATGCGCTCGAATAACTCCAGGTTTTCTTCCACCGTACGATTCCGATAGGGGCTTTCTTTGCCTGGCTTGGTTAAAGTGCCTCGATATTCACGGATCTCATCTGCACTCAAGTCATCAACATAAGCTTTGCCTGCTTTTATTAATTGTATGGCATATTCATATAATTGGTCAAAGTAGTCTGATGCATAGAACTCTCGATCTCCCCAATCGAACCCAAGCCATCGAACGTCTTCTCTAATTGATTCCACATATTCAGGCTCTTCTTTGCTTGGATTGGTGTCATCGTATCGCAAATTGCAGGGCCCTCCATAGTCGGCAGCCAGGCCGAAATTGAGGCAAATGGACTTGGCATGTCCAATGTGCAGATAGCCGTTTGGTTCCGGTGGGAACCGGGTGTGAACCCGGCCACCATATTTGTTTGTTTTCAGGTCTTCATCAATAATACTGCGAATAAAATTAGATGGGGGTGTTGAATCTGGCTTGGGCATACACGTGACTCCTTTCTCATTTATGGCTCCGCCGTTGCTCGGTTACGGTGGCTACATAATTTTTCCAGTTGATTTGGGGAGCCTTCCACTCCATATCTTCATAGCATTAACTGAATATTTTAACACATTTTATCACTTTGTTAAGTTTTTATGTTCAGTTTTTAACTAACTGGTCTCTGAAAAGGCAAACAAGCAAAGGCATGCAAACAAAAAGGGGTTGGCCTTGATAAAAGCTAACCCCTTGATATCCTTTGGTAGTCCCAACGGGAATCGAACCCGTGTCTTCGGCGTGAGAGGCCGATATCCTAGACCGCTAGACGATGGGACCCCATGAAAAAAGTAAGGAGTATGCAGTAGGCAGTAAGTACCGGTCAGATGTTAACAGGCTGTTGCCGAAATCCCTTTTCACTGGGTCTAAAACGTTTTTTGATAAATCTAAGGCTCGCTCCAGGCGATGTCAAAACTCGCCTTTAGGGCTCAAAAGGCTGACATCGCTTATCTTCCACTTCGCCAAGGGTTTTTTGGCAAAAACCGTTTTAATGACCGCTCAAAGGGATTTCCGTTTGGGCAACTGCCTGTTCAGGTCCCACTGCTTACCGAATGCTCCCTACTGCCTACTCCCTACTGCTTACTATCCTATGGCTGGGGGAAAGGGACTCGAACCCCTGTTTGCAGGGCCAGAACCTGCCGTCCTACCACTGAACGATCCCCCAGTTGTGTTTCATATAATCTTCTCGATCCTCTCTGTAATGTCAAGGAAAATCTTTCCTCATGTCTTTGCAACAAGCCTCAAAACCCATCTGGCAGCATACTCTGAATTAATCTGCGAGCAATCCGTCCGGGTGATCAGGCCGTAGCCAGTTTCGATGATCCGGCGACATCTACCAGAAATTGCAGCTAGCCCTTTTTTCTGATTTCCGGTCTTAATGACCTAACTGCTGCGCCTGCCCTCCACATCTCTGAATTTTTTATCTCCTCCAGCTCTTTTCCGAGCCTCTCTTTGTAGTCATGTGCGCTATTGGATTCGAGCACGATTTTGGTTTCTTTACCCGATGCCACGTTCTCATAAAGTTCTTCAAAGAGCGGTGCAACAGCAGCCTTGAATCTGGGTTTCCAGTCCAGGGCACCTCTCTGTGCCGTGGTGCTGCAATTGGCGTACATCCAATCCATACCATTTTCAGCGACGAGGCGAATGAGGCTCTGGGTGAGCTCTTCCACTGTTTCGTTAAAGGCCTCGCTCGGGCTGTGGCCATGTTCTCGGAGGATGTCATACTGGGCCTCCATCACACCTGCCAGGCACCCCATTAGAACACCCCGCTCGCCAACGAGATCGCTGTACACCTCTTTTTCAAAGGTGGTGGGGAAGAGATAGCCAGATCCGATGGCAATGCCCAGGGCCAGTGCCCTTTTCTTTGCCCTACCGGTATAGTCCTGGAAAACTGCATAGCTTGAGTTAATCCCGCTTCCTGCCAAAAAGTTTGAGCGAACAGTACGCCCTGATCCCTTTGGCGCCACCATAATGACATCCACATTCTCAGGCGGGTTAACCCCGGTCTGGCCCTTGTAAGTGATGGCGAAACCATGTGAAAAATAGAGAGCATCTCCCTCTTGCAAACACGGTCTGATTTTTGGCCACACCTCTACCTGACCGGCATCAGAGATCAGGAACTGAATGATTGTCCCTTTTTCTGCGGCCTCTTCCAGTGGAAAAAGGCTTTCTCCTGGTCTAAAACCGTCTTTGATCGCCTTGTCCCAAAATATTTGTTCTTCTTTCCTTTGGCCGACGATAACGTTGACCCCATTATCCCTCATATTCAGGGATTGTGCAGGACCTTGAACGCCATACCCAAGAACTGCTACGGTTTCATTTACCAAGATTCCCCTTGCCTTTTCCAATGGAAATTCCTCGGAAGTAACCACATCCTCTAATACCCCGCCAAAATCAATTTTTGCCATAAAGATCCTCCTGTTAGTTTTGTATGGTATGGTTATTTGTTATTTCGCGACACTGCTATAGAGCCAGTCCGGGCGATCTCCTTGATTCCCATGGGTTTTATAAGGTTCAGGAATGCCGATAGTTTCTCCACGGTGCCTGTTACCTCAATGGTATAATGGGTAGAATTCGCATCTACTACCTTACATTTGAAGATATCCACAAGCCGTAAGATCTCGGCCTTGTGCCCCGGCCTTGCTCTTACCTTCACCAGAGCCGTTTCACGCTCCACAAAATCCGTCTCGGTCAGATCATGAACCTTGATTACATCAACCAATTTGTTCAGCTGTTTGTTGATCTGCTCGATAATGAGTTGGTCTCCTTTTGTGACCAGCGTTATCCTGGATACAAGGGGGTCCATGGTCGTAGCGACACAAAGGCTCTCTATATTGTAGCCACGCCCGCTAAACATCCCAGCAATGCGGGAAAGCACGCCGGGTTGATTGTCTACTAACAATGAAATCGTATGCTTTTCTTTGGTCATTGTTTTCATAATATGCTCCATTTACACGAGAAGCATCTCGGTCATTGGCGCTCCTGCTGGGACCATCGGGTACACGCATTCTTCGCGGTCTACCCAGAAATCCATAATAACCGGCTTTGGTGTGCTTAGACCTTCCTTGAGAACTGGCACAACCTCTTGTGGTCGCGTAGCCCTCAGGCCAACGGCTCCATATGATTCAGCTAGCTTCACAAAGTCTGGAGTCTCCTCTATGCTGGTGGAGGCATATCTCTTTTCATAGAATAATTGCTGCCATTGCCGGACCATGCCAAGATATTTGTTATTGAGAATAACTATCTTGACAGGAAGGCTATATTGCATGGCGGTTGCCATCTCCTGGATGTTCATCTGGATACTTCCATCCCCAGCTATATCTACAACCAATTTATCCTGAGAGGCCACCTGTGCACCTATAGCGGCTGGAAAACCAAAGCCCATGCAACCGAGCCCGCCAGAGGTAATAAAGGAGTTTGGCTGATCAAAATGATAGTATTGAGCTGCCCACATCTGATTCTGCCCTACTTCAGTGGTGATAATGGCCTGTCCTTTTGTGATGTCATACAGCCTTTCGATGACATACTGGGGTTTGATTATATCCATTTGCTCATAGGACAAAGGATTGGTGTTCTTCCATTCCTCTATCTGGTCCAGCCAAGGTCTGTTTTTGTATGGGTCTACCACTAATGCTTCCTCATCCATGAGCCTTTCAAGCTCACCAAGTGCGATCTTGCAATCCCCGACTATAGGGACCGCTACCGGGATATTTTTTCGTATAGAGGTAGGATCGATATCGATATGAATAATCTTGGCATGGGGAGCAAAGGTATCGATCTTTCCTGTTACCCTGTCATCGAAACGAACGCCAATCCCGATTAAAAGATCACACGATCCGATGGACATATTTGCACGGTAGGTACCATGCATCCCAGGCATTCCGAGCCATAGCTCATCGGTTCCGGGAAATGCACCGAGACCCATGAGAGAAGCTGTCACAGGGGCATTGAGTCTTCTGGCAAACTCGGCAAGTTCTCTGGATGCACCAGACAGAATTACGCCCCCACCGGCAAATATAATCGGTTTTCTCGCCTCTCTTATGAGGTTGATAGCCTTTTTGACCTGCTTTATATTCGGCTTGTAGGTTGGATTGTAAGACTTTAGAGAGGGCGCACGTAAGGGTTTATATGCTGTTTTACCCTGGATGATATCTTTTGGGATATCTACAAGCACGGGACCGGGGCGTCCGGATCGAGCAACGTAGAAAGCCTCTTTAACAGTCCGAGCCAGGTCCTCCATTCTTCGTACAAGATAGTTATGTTTGGTACATGGTCGGGTAATACCTACAATATCAACCTCCTGAAAGGCATCATTTCCTATAAGGTTTGTAGGTACCTGTGCGGTGAAAACAACCAACGGGATGGAATCCATATAGGCAGAAGCAAGGCCACTAACGGTGTTGGTTGCTCCCGGCCCTGATGTTACAATGCACACCCCTACGGACCGCTTTGCCCTGGCATAGCCATCAGCGGCATGCACAGCCCCCTGCTCATGTCTGACCATAATATGTTGAATACTGGTTCGAGCCAGCTCATCAAAGATATCGATGGCAGCACCACCCGTCATACCAAATACAGAGTCAACTTTTTCCTCCTTAAAAATCTCCATCAGGATTTGAGCGCCAGTGATTTCCAAGTCTTATCTCTCCTTTTTTTGTTATGTTGGTGTTCTTTTGTCTTAGGCCCACCTCATGATGCCCCCAGTCCGGTTAGTCCCTTTTTCCTGACGTACTCAACCAATCCCCCCGCATCCACTATCTCCCTCATGAACCTGGGGACTGGCTTGGCAAAAAACTGCTGGCCGGTATTCATATTCACTATCTCCCCCGTTGCCAGATCAACGGATACCAAGGAACCTTCGTCAATAGACTGAGCCGCCTCCTTAGATTCCATTATAGGGAGACCGATGTTGAAGGCGTTTCTATAGAATATTCGAGCAAAACTTTGTGCGACAAGCACACTGATGCCGGCGCCTTTTATGGCGAGCGGTGCATGCTCCCTGGAAGATCCGGAACCAAAGTTATTTCCGGCTACAATGATATCTCCTGGGGAAATCATCTCAACAAAACCAGGCCTTACATCAGCAAAACAGTGCCTGGCAAGTTCATCTTTGTCGGAGCTATTGAGATAGCGTGCCGGAATAATAAGATCGGTGTTCACATTATCTCCAAATTTCCACGCCTTTCCTTGTAGTCTCATTTAAAGTTCCCCCGGTCCGGCAATATACCCCGCAACAGCTGAGGCTGAAGCAATGGCTGGACTTGCCAGATATACCTCGCTCTTGGGGTGACCCATTCGACCCACAAAGTTTCTATTGCTGGTGGAAAGTGCTCTCTCGCCTTCAGCGAGAATGCCAAGATGGCCACCCAGACACGGTCCACAGCAGGGAGGGCCAATAACCGCACCAGCATCAATCAGCGTCTTTATTATCCCCTGCTCAATCGCTTCACTGTAGATGAGCTGGGAACCAGGAATGACGATGAGCCTGATTCCCTTAGCAACCTTTCTGCCTTTGAGTATGGTGGCTGCTTCCCTAAGATCTTCCAAGTAGCCATTGGTGCAGGACCCTATAAAGACCTGGTCGAGTGATATATGTGGAACCTTTGATAAAGGCCGGACATTGGCCGGGGAGTGGGGTAAGGCTATTTGAGGTTCGATAGTATCCACCACGATCTTGATTACCTTTTCATAGTCTGCACCAGGATCACTGGTGCAGACAAGTGGCGTTCTGTGGGATCTTTCTGCCACAAATGCCAAGGTAACCTCGTCTGGCTCAATTATGCCGTTTTTTGCTCCGGCCTCGATAGCCATGTTGGTCATAGTGAACCGTTGAGCCATGGGAAGCTCTTTGATAACGCTCCCAGAGAATTCCAGGGCGCAGTAGTTTGCGCCATCAACTCCCAGCGTGCCCAAGGTATAGAGTATAAGGTCTTTTCCCCTCACCCAGGGGAGCAGAGAGCCCTCGTATTCGATTTTGATTGTTGGGGGTACCTTAAGCCAGGTCTTGCCGGTGGCCAGTATTACCCCGAGGTCGGTACTGCCGACACCGGTGGAGAAGGCACCCAAGGCTCCGTACGTACAGGTATGGCTATCTGCCCCAATAACCAGATCTCCAGGTATGACGAGGCCCTTTTCAGGCAGGAGTACATGTTCAATACCGGACTGCCCCACTTCATAATAATGGTGAATCTGATGGTGATTGGCAAATTCCCGCATGAGTTTGGCCTGCGCGGCTGACTCAATATCCTTGTTAGGCACAAAGTGGTCAGGGATGAGCGCAATTCTGTTGGGGTCGAATACTGGCTGTTTTCCTATCTCGTTGAAAACCGCTATTGCCAGCGGGGCAGTGATATCATTGGCCATGGCCAGATCCACCTTAACCCCTATGAGGTCTCCAGGGGAGACATCGGTCCGGGAGGCGTGCTGGGCAAGTATCTTTTCAGTCATGGTCATGGGCATTTTTTATGTTCTCCTGCTATCCCCTCCGCGGAGAGCAGACAGAGTACGTGAGCATTGTTGGTCACTTGGTCTTGTGAGCCGATGAGTTCCGCTTAAGATGTGCCAGTCTATTCAATCCATTGATAAATGCCTTTGCACTGGCGACTATAATGTCAGGATCGTTCCCTTTACCGAGTGTCTGCACCCCGTTTTCTTCCAGTCGCACCGTCACGCCTCCCTGGGCATCTGTCCCGCCAGTTAATGAATCAATAGAGAATCGAAGTAGTTTGGATTTTGTTCCTGTCATCTTTGCAATAGTATTATAAGTGGCATCAATGGGGCCTATGCCAAACCCTGCCTTCTGTTTTTCCTTGCCTTGGATCTCCAATTGAACTGTCGCGGTGGGGACAGTTGCAGTCCCGCTGATCACATTAAGGTACTTGAGTTTGTAGGTATCTGGAACTCTTAGTACCTCTTCGGCAACGAGGACTTCTAGATCCTCATCCACGATTTCCTTCCTTTTGTCTGCAAGGTCTTTAAATTTTGTAAACAGACGGTCGATATCTCCTTCGGACAATTCATACCCGAGTTTCCTTAAACGATCGCTAAATGCGTGCCGGCCTGAGTGCTTCCCCATAATAAGACGATTGGTTTCCAAACCAACGGTAGCAGGCTCGATGATTTCATAGGTGGTCTTATTCTTCAAGACCCCATCCTGATGAATGCCAGCCTCGTGGGCAAAGGCATTCGCTCCTACAATGGCCTTATTGGGCTGAACCGGAATCCCAGAAATCATTGCGAGCAAACGGCTTGATGGATATATCTCTCTGGTATCAACTTCTGTATAATATGGCAGAAAATTCCTCCTGGTGTGGAGGGCCATGATGACCTCTTCAAGAGATGTATTGCCTGCACGCTCTCCAATCCCATTTACCGTAACCTCAACCTGCCTTGCTCCAGCATTGATACTCGCCAAAGTGTTGGCTGTGGCCAGCCCCAGGTCGTTGTGACAGTGAACGCTTAGAATTGCCTTGCCGATATTTGGCGTGTGACCTTTCACATAGGCAACAAGGTCAGCAAACTCAGCAGGAATAGCATAACCCACGGTGTCAGGAAGATTGACTGTGGTGGCTCCGGCTGAAATAGCCGCCTCAAAAACCTTGCAAAGAAAGTCTCGGTCAGTTCTGGAACCGTCCTCGGCTGAGAACTCGACATTGTTTGTGAATTGTCTGGCATATTTCACTGCGTCAACTGCCTGGTCAATGACCTGATCTCTACTGATTTTCAATTTATGCTCAAGGTGGATATCAGAGGTAGCGATGAAAACATGAATACGTGGATTTTCAGCCGCCTTAACTGCACCCCATGCGGCATCAATATCTTCTCTTGAGGTTCGAGCAAGCGCGGCCACCTGCACAGTCCTAACGTTTTGAGCGATCATCTGAACCGCCTCAAAATCTCCTTCGGAAGAGGAGGGAAAACCTGCTTCAAGTACGTCTATCTTTAGGTTTTCCAACTGGGCGGCGAGGTGGATTTTCTCAGCAGTGTTCATGCTAAAGCCTGGAGACTGCTCGCCATCCCTTAATGTAGTATCAAATACGATAATCTTTTCTTCCATGGAAACGCTCCTTTCATTGAAAAGTGCCTAAAGTGAGCTAAAGTTTGGCAAGAATGGGATTAGTAACTTCTCAAAAAGTTCGGTTGATTCTTTGTCGTTGACATTTGCGGTCATTGCGAGGAGCGGAGCGACGTGGCAATCTCATTGCGATATTAGAGATTGCTTCGCCTTGCTCGCAATGACAGAACCCGAACTTATTGAGAAGTTACTGGGATTAAAAGTAACTCAACAAACTTAAACAGCCAATAGATACATTCTTCATATTAGGGTTTCAAATGCTCTCAGGAGGAGCTATTTTACTTCCAGATATTTAATGCAAATCTTAATTCAGTTGATATGATTTCGTCTAATGCCTGTTTTAGAAGTATTCGGAAACTTATAACCCTGGCCCAGTCCTGGCCTATAGGCTTGCCAGGTTGATTCAAGCTCATACTGGCTTATAGCATTGTTAGGCTGATTAGAGAGCATAGCGCCAGGGCGGGCTTTAGCCCACTTTAGGCACTTATAACTCTTAAGTTAATCTTTACTTAACTTGAAATAGATGCTGTCCACCAGGGCCTGCCAACTGGCCTCAATGATGTTCTCTGAAACGCCTACCGTGTTCCATATGTCTTTGCCATCGCTTGATTCTATGAGCACCCTGACCCGTGCGCCTGTTCCAGCACTGCCTTCCAATACCCTCACCTTGAAGTCAACCAACCTCATCTCCAGTATGCCAGGAAAGAACTTACTCAGGGCCTTGCGAAGGGCATTATCGATCGCATTCACGGGTCCGTTTCCTTCAGCGGCTGTGATCTCTTCCTCGTCTCCTACCGATATCTTGATGGTCGCCTGAGAGGTAGCTTGACCATCCTTATTTTTCTCGTTGATCACGCGTAAAGAAAGGAGGGAAAAAGGTTCTCGAAATTGGCCTGTAGTCCTCTTCATCAGGAGCTCGAGTGAGCCTTCGGCAGCGTCGAATTGATACCCTTGGTCTTCCATTCGTTTAATTTCTTCAACGATCTTTTTGCTGTCGTAGCCATTACCCCCTAAAGTAAGGTCCATCTCTTTGGCCTTGTACTCTATGTTACTTTTACCTGACAGGTCTGAAACAAGTACCCGGCGCCTATTTCCAACAGTGCTAGGTTCAATGTGCTCATAGGCGAAGGGCTCTTTCACAATAGCGCTCACATGCATTCCACCTTTATGGGAAAAGGCGCTTCGGCCAACAAAGGGCCTTTCATTGAGTGGCGGGATGTTTGCTATGTCACTGACATATCTGGAAACCTCGGTCAGATGCTCCATTTTGGATTCTTCAAGACACTTCCTGCCGAGCTTCAATTGAAGATTGGCAACCACAGAGATAAGATCCGCATTTCCACAGCGCTCGCCATAGCCATTGATTGTTCCCTGAATCATGGCCGCACCAGCTTCAACGGCAGCCAGTGAATTGGCTATCGCCAGACCACAGTCATTGTGTGCATGGATACCCAGCGGGACCACTGGAAAAGATTTCTTGACCGCTTTCACTATTCCTTCGACGTCACGTACCATGGTGCCGCCATTGGTGTCGCAAAGCACGATGATATCAGCTCCACCCGAAATTGCTGCCTGGATCGTTGTCAGGGTATACCGGGGATTCGTCTTATAACCGTCGAAGAAATGCTCTGCATCAAAAATAACCTCTTTGCCTTTTGATTTGAGATACCTGAGCGAATCAGAGATCATGTCCAGGTTTTGTTCTAATGAAACACCCAAGATTTCGGTTACATGAAGGTTCCAGCTCTTTCCAAATATGGTAACGGTCTGGGTTTCAGCCTGCAATAAAGCTTCCAAATTAGGATCCTGTTCTGCCCGAATGTTGGCTCTGGTGGTGCTGCCAAAGGCCGTCAGTCGCGCCGGTCTAAGCCGTACCTTTCTTGCCAGTTGAAAGAATCGCATATCTTTGGGATTTGAACCAGGCCAGCCTCCTTCTATATAGTGAATACCGAGTTCCGCAAGCCTTTGGGCGATGCGAAGTTTTTCCTCTGCAGAAAAGTTGATTTGTTCTCCCTGGGTTCCATCTCTTAGTGTGGTGTCATAGATTGAAACCTGTTGTTCCATTATTGTGCTCCCTTTCATATAATAAAAAAACCCGCTATCAGTCGAGCCTGATAGCGGGTTTTGAAATCGTCTAAAAACATTATGCCATTATCAGGCCCGATAGTTTTAAGCTACCTACCAGGAGGAGGAGCAACAGGGAAGGTATAATTAGCCCTGTTGCCCTGATAATGCCTATAATGTTTTGATGTGTTGAATTCATTTGTTTAGAATATTTTATTGAGCCGCATAAAACTCCAGACTCCAGTCTGGAGATGGAGCGGCTATCCAGACGAGAGGGTATGTGATAAGATGTGGGCATGAAATTTAGAAAGAGTGCCCCTGCCATCTACAAAACCGAATATCATATCGTCTGGATCCCTCGATATCGGCGTAAGGTTTTCGTCAAGGGCGTGAAGGAATATACCGAGACGTTATTTTCTCACATCCCTGAGAT
>JAFDDT010000297.1 GCA_019310725.1 Deltaproteobacteria bacterium
GTTGTTACTCCTCAGCCTGTGAAAGTGACCATCCCCGAAAACTAGTCTAATTAATGGAGGGGCAACAGTCAATAAGATCTGGCTTGACAAGTAATTAGGAAATCTATTTGTGACCCGATAAGCCATGAAATTGTGGTTATCAGGGATAACTGAGGCTGCTAGAGCGGACACTCTTCATACGCGAAGGAAAGATAGTGATGGCTGGAAGGCCAAAAAGTGGTAAGGTAGTCATGTTTAAATCAGCACGAATAGCATTTTAGAATTTGCCTTTGGAAGACTTATTTGCTGATGAGTTTGGTAAAGAGGCAAGGACGGAGTAAACTCAAGCTGCCGCTTGTTCCCTACTCAATGTCTCAGTTACATCCTTTATTTCCACTCCAAGTCGTCCACGCTTACAAGGTCTCTGTCTGCTAATGGGTAAGCTATTTTGCTCTGGGATAAACCGAGATTCACTAACATCTGTGCCATCCCCAATGCCGTGGTCATTGGCTCCAAAAACGGGACACCTAGGTTCTCCTTAACCCTTTTGATGCCTTCTATACCTAGGTTAGGCAGAAATGCACCACAATCACCTATTATTATATCTGCTCCCTCGCTTATTTGCTCTTTCGCCCGCTCAATCAACCTTGCCTCCAACTCACCAGGCTTTTTGGCAAATTCTCGAATAGGGTCAAGCTCAATCGTCTTCAGCGACAATACGTGGTCAGCTACGCCATAACATTGAATATTCTTCTGAACTATGGATTTCATTACCGAGACACCTGTTATTACACCCCACCTGTCGCCTAGTAAACTAGCTACACGGAACATTGTTTCAGTCTCTCCTATTACTGGAATCCTCACAGCAGCTTTGGCAGCCCAAAGACCGGGATCCCAAACGCAACACATAACTACCGCGTCATAACCTTCCCTCTCGGCTTCCTCAGCCCTCGCTACCATGAGAGGTGCCGAGAAAGTACTACCTCTCAAATCCCAACAGTCCGGGACCAAAGTTGGCGATTTGAAATCAGGAGGGGAAGGTGGCCCCTTTATATCTAGAAACTTTACAGTTACTCCTGGGGGAACAAAGGGGGCAAGACGATCTTGGGTGTGCTTTAATTCCGTAGAAGTGAATGAGCGCGGCGAGACGTAAACAATTTTCATTTGAGTTCCTTCCTCCTTTTTCTTGGTACTCTCATAGTGGCTGTGACCTGCCCCAGTAATTAGTCTACCTTTTAAGTTAGTGTTATTGGTATAATTGCTTCCGGAGCAGATGGGCGATAACCAAGTGCGCTATGTGGTCGAATTCGGTTGTATTCCCTTCCCCATTCCTCAATCCTTAGTTTAACATTAAAACTGGACCGATTTTTGGGAGGCACATCAAGCGACAAGCAATTACAACTACTCTCAAATTTCGGCGTGACGGCTAAACTTAATAATAGCCTCTTGAATTTCTGCATTTGTCCTGTACTTGGCTTTATCATAGCCATCATGGTGAGCTATATCTTCCAAGGCTCTTACCGGGCGTGGTCCGGGCTCCTCATCAGGATATCCTACCGCCAGCATATCATAAATTTCCAGTTCCTTAGGTATCCCGAGGAGGTCTTTGGTAAACGCCTGTACGTAGGGGGTGGCTGTCACCGAGATCCACTCTGCTCCGAGGCCTAGAGTAGCAGCAGCTAGCGTCATATAAAGAAAAGTATTGGCCAAGCTGGAATCAAAGATTGAACTGCCTTTCGGTTGCAATACTTTATTGAGAGGATAAGCCTCCTTCATTCTGGTATCGCCACACAGCAGTATGAAGGCCGACGCATTTCCATAGCCAGGGGGCACCCATTTAAACTGAAGCGCTGGTTCCCTGAGAAGTTCCAATTTGCGCATGAGCTTATTATACTCGGTGATATATTCGATAATTTTTTGTTTCAGCTCTGGTTTCTTAATGATGATGAACTCCCATGGCTGAGAGTTAGCTCCAGAAGGAGCCCAGCGAGCCACCTCAATGATTTTGTCCACATATTCATCAGGTATCGGCTCTGGTTTAAACTTGCGTGTGCTCCTCCTCTTTTTCACCAGTTCTAGAAGACTGTCATAATCCATCATAACCTCCTTATGTTTAACAACTTTCATATTGCCGGATTTCAAACTAGCGATGGTGCTGAGAAATAAATGAAGTAGGGCTTACGGATATCTGTGCTTTCCAGATTATTGTAGCATAAGAGTTCTGAACTATAAAAAATATTTGTGCGGCTACAAGCGAGCTTTTCATTTGATTTTTCTTCCCATTGGTCATCTTATAACCCCACTCGCCAACGATGCAACAATGCATCTTATCACTCAATTTAAACTATAGTATTCTCGACAATTGTCGACAACAGCCACGTTACAGCAACAGAACCTCTATTCCACCACATTCCTATTTACTCCTTCATCAGGGTTGCGATTCTAATTCCAAATTCCTTACATTTTGGGAGTTCCCCGTCTGTAATTGGACCCTTCATCCCATCAACCCTTATCGATAGACCTGGAGAGATTAGCTTCAGCCCGGGTGCTTTTTCTCCTATCTGTTTCTCCATCTTCTTAACCGCTTTTTCAAAGTCACCACCGAGATATGTATCAAAAACCGCAGTCTGTTTATTCTCCAGCTTAAGTTCTCCGAGTTTATCAATGAATTTCCTGATGCTTCTGGTTGCTCCACCCATATGATTTGGAGAACCCACCAAGACTATATCGAACTCACCTATCTGGGTAAGGTCTACATCATTGAGTTCAGTGAGCATCGCTCCCGTTCCCGAAACTTGATTCATTCCTTCGACAATAATTTCGGCTGCAAGTTTGGTATTTCCATACTTTGATTCATAAGCAACAATAGCTTTTGCCATAGGAGTGCTCCTTTTCCTTATGACTTTGCTTCCTCTGATATAACCAAAGCCCCTTTTGTTAAGCGACGAAATGCCAAAGTAACATTCCGTCATGTTGTGCAATAGAAATAAGGGAACCATAGTCGTTAAGTATGTGTCGGCAAGGAAAACGCATTAATCTACGCTTGCTGACAGCTTTAACACCCAGACGTCAGTGTTACCAGCTCCGTAGGATTCTGTTTCGCCGGATATGATATAGCCTCCATCTGATGTCTGCTGAACTGATAATCCAGAATCC
>JAFDDT010000085.1 GCA_019310725.1 Deltaproteobacteria bacterium
CCATGTCATAGGCCTGCCCTGGCGTGACACGATCGGAATATACAACCGTGTTTACTGCTTATGCATGGATTGCTTTTTATAACCGCAACCCAGCATACCAGGTCTGGGCCAGGGTCATAACCAAAAAAGAGACACCCATACCCCCTGGACTTTGAGGTTACCGTGCTCCGCCCGTATCAATGATTGACAATAGCTTATGGATGAATTAAAGATAGAGTTGTTTTGGCCGTACAAATGAACCTTATGAGGGAGTCAATATGGAATGTCCACACTGCAAGAAGGAGATCCCAGGCGTTACATGCCCTGGGTGTAATAAAACAATCCCTGTCGAGAGTAACTACTGCCTTTATTGTGGAGTTGGGCTTAAAGGTGGGCCTGCAGAAGAGGACGAGCATGTCAGTGCCGGAGAGACAAATGATTTGGATTTAGATGATAGAATCCCGTGCAGCGATGGGAATTGCATTGGAATAATAATAAATGGAAAATGTAATATCTGCGGGAAGCGGTATAAGGGCAAAAAAAAGTAACAATCTCTCTGATAGGAGAGAGTAAGGCTTATGTTCGAGCTAAAAGTAATTACGGACTTTGCCGCTGCACATCAGCTCAGGAATTTCAGAGGTAACTGCGAGAGGCTGCACGGACATAACTGGAAAGTGGAGGTTACTTTATCGGGAGACAAACTGAACGAAGCCGGTTTACTTATAGATTTTAGAGAAATCAAAGAAGCCACGGATGGAATCTTGAAAGAACTTGACCATTCTTTTCTAAATGACCTCCCCCAGTTTAAGAATGAGAATCCCTCCTCGGAAAATATTGCCGCATATCTGTTTCAGAAATTGAGCGGCGAACTCAATGATAATCATCTCAAGGTTACCAAGGTAACGGCCTGGGAATCTGACTCTACATGTGCAAGCTACAGCGACTAGAGCGATAGAATTTCCACCGCACAATCACCTCACCCTGTTAAACCGAGATCTTGCAGTAGCCATCTATTGCGGCTTTGGAAACCTTGCTGCAACGCTTGTTTCGCTAGGGTTTCTTGTGCCTCGCTACGATGCCTACTGCAAAATCTGGGTTAAATCGGTCAGGAACTAGCGGTTTCGGGTGATATAAAGAAGCTGTATGAGAAGGTAGGGGAGGCGGTGAAAGGCTTATCTTATCATCAGGCTGGGAAGCCACAGGGCAAGTTGAGGAAAGATAGCGAGCAAAGCAACGCCCACTAACTGAAGCGCTACAAAAGGGATGGTACCTGCCACTATATGCTTGCCAAAATTTACACCTCTGGGCGCTACCCCCTTTATGTAGAAAAGAGCCGGTGCCATGGGAGGGGTAAGGAAGGATGTCTGCATAGTAACACAGAAAAGCATGGCAGCCCACAGTGGGTGAAAACCAAGCTCCGCGATAATAGGTGTGAAAATCGGGACAAGAATCGGGACTATGCCAACCCATTCCATAAAGAGACCAAAGATGAAGAAGGCGGCCATCATTATTGCCAGGATTCCCCATCGCCCTATTGGAAGACCTAAAAGAAAATCTTTCACTAAATTCCCGCCTCCCACCAGCATAAAGGTTCCGGTGAAAACAAATGCTGCAGCCACTATTAACATAATCATGCTGGAGATCCGTAATGTTTGATAAACGGAGTCTCTAAAGGTCTTCCAGTTGAGCTTTCGATAGGAAAGGGCCAAAAATATGCTGGCAAATGCCCCTACTGCAGATGCCTCAGTAGGCGCAGCTACTCCAAAGAAGATCGTTCCCAAGACCGCAAGGATGAGGAAAAGCGTGGGGAGCATTGAAGTCACTATCATTAAGAGTTTTTTCCCCACAGGGAGTGCCCTTTGTTCAAGAGGCAGTACAGGACCTAACTCCGGCTTAAGAAAACACCGGGAGATTATATAAATGCCGTACAGGGCTGATAGAGTCAATCCCGGTAAGATGGCAGCCATAAAGAGCCTACCAACTGATACCCCTGCCATAGGTCCATAGACTACCAGCATAATGCTTGGAGGAATCAGGATGCCAAGGGTTCCCCCTGCACAAATCGTTCCAGCACTTAGGGCCTTGTTGTATCCTCTTTTCAGCATCTCCGGAAGGGCAAAGAGTCCCATGATAATCACAGGAGCCCCCATAATCCCCGTTGCAGCGGCCATGACAGTGCACACGGCCACAACAGCGAGTGCTAGACCCCCTCGTAAACCTCCTAACAGAATATGCGTAGATGAAAAGAGTCTTTCAGCAGCCCCAGATCGTTCCAGCATTATGCCCATATAAACGAACAAAATGATGGCAGCGAGTATATAGTTTTCCATCGTTTCGAAAACCCGGAGGATCATCATGTGAAAAAAGCCAGATCCCGCTCCCATGACGCCAACGATAAGGGAAATGCCCAGCATAACAAAAGGCACAGGGAATCCGATTGCAAGTCCGACGACAAGTCCTACAAATAGAATGATGAGCAAAATCTCAGGGCTTGTGATCAAGTCATTTCCCCCTTTTTCCAAATAGAAGTTATGCAGCGGGAAAACTGTACAATCCCCTGAAGAATCAGCAAAAGGGCTGTTATTGGAATGATAGTTTTAAATGGATAAATGGGAGGGGACCACATGCTCTCCCCAGAGGTTTCCAGTAGTTTCCACGACTTAATGGTAAATTCTGTGCCAAAATAGAGGAGGGCACCCATAGACGGGAAGAAAAATACCACATAGCCGATAGCATCGATGAGAGCTCTTGATTTTTGAGAGACCTTTTCATAAACAACCTCTATCCTTACATGTTCATCAATGAGAAGTGTATATGCTGCACCCCCCATAAAGGCAGCTCCATAAAGCATATATGAGATGTCATAGGACCACGCGGTTGGTGCATTAAATACATATCGTGCAATGGTATCGTAGATAAGCTCAGCTATGAGGAGGGGGATGAGCCAAGCAGAGGTTTTTCCTATGCATTCGCTGAGGCGATCTATGAATTTTGGTAGCAATGACCACATGATTATATGCAAGGACGGTTAGAAATTTCTATAACCTATTGAAACTAAAAGGCTTTTGATGGGCGAAACTCTAATTTTTCCCCGACTACCTGATAGGTAACTGTGGAGTGAAGAGGCCCGTGTCTTTTATTTCGCATAGGGATACGGGAGCCTGACGAGGTCGTCGTACGGTTCTACCAGCTTGCGGAAATCTCTTTGAGACTTCAGGACCTTGGCAAACATAGCATCTTTTTTGGCATACTTGTCCAGTTCCTCGTCTCCGATCTTCACTATCTCATCTATCATCTCAGGAGACAGTTTCGATATATTTAGGCCAGGGTATTTTCGAAAGAACTCCATGGCTTCCGCATCCTCCCTCATCGTTTTGTTAATGGCCTCAAAGCACGCATCTCTCAAAGCCATTTCGACCTTGAACTTCAAGTCATCCGATAGTTTTTGCCAGGACTTCTCATTTACCAGTGTCTCCAGGGGAGCACAAGGCTCGTGTATCCCCGGAAGCTTCAAATAGTCACATATCTCTTGAAAACCGAGCTTCTTATCTATCGCTGGGGTAGCAAATTCACAGGCGTCTATCACGCCTCTTTCCAGCGAGGGATAAACCTCTCCTCCAGGCAAGCTGACCACCCGTGCCCCCAGCCTTTCCAGGCATTTCCCCCAGATACCAACGGTACGAAACTTCAATCCCTTAAAGTCCGCCAGCGAATTGATGGGTTTGCGGGACCAGCAGAAATTTTCAGAACCCAGCATCCCGTAAGGTGGAAGCACTATAATGTCGTGCCCTCGGTACAACTCGTTCCACAGTTTAAGCCCCCCACCGGTATATATCCAGCTTAGCATCTCCCGCATCTGGAGCCCGTTGGGAAAAGAATTGCCAAAGAGAACGGATGCAGGAAATTTGCCTATCCACCAACCTGCCCAGGTGCAACCCATGTCTAAGGTACCGGCACTCACCGCATCAAATACCTTTTTGGAGGGCACTATAGCCCCGCCAGGACTCATTTTAACCACCAGCTGACCACCGGTCAGCTTTTCTATCTTCTCAGCGAAACGCGCCGCTGGCTCGTAAAGCTGGGGGAGTCCTGCCGGATAACTGGACTGAGCCTTCCAAACTATGGCTGGTGCCTTCCTTTCCACGGGCTTTTCCACCGAAACGGGAAGTTTTTTTTCAGGTTTCATGATCAAAAAAGTTACCAGAGCGGTTACAACGACCAGTGCAATAGCAATCAGTAAGAAATTGCTTTTGTTCATGATGTTCCTCCTTTGTTTAATCTTTTTTTCGGCAAAGCTCTTATCTGTCATCATATCGCCTCCTGATAAAAAATTCTGATTCATTTATCAAGGCGGCTTGATCCTAGAAAGCTTATTCTTGGCCTAGGCTGCTTTTATGTTTTCCTGTGTGGATAGCTGTCTTCAAAAGGTTCTCCAATGTTTCACTCACCGTCTCATCTATGGTGCCTTTTGCTAAAGCAATGGGGACAGTCTTCAGGCCCAGCTCTGCGTAAAGTTTCAAGAGGGAAGGTTCCTTTTCTTGCAAAGCATATATGTGCTTTTGAATAGTGCTTACATCTCCCCGGGCAATGGGACCGGTAAGACAGTTGGGCAGGCCGATGTTTCTGATATTGTTGAAGTTCCCTTGTATCAATGGCATGAGGACTTCTGTCGCCTGTGCGGTGGGTACATCAAAATTTTGAAATAGGTCTGTAGCAACCTTCAAAAGAGCAACAGAGTAATTGCTTACAAAGACGGCAGCGGCATGGTAAAGCGCCTTGTTCCCTGGTTTGAGCACTATCCAGTCACATTCTATGCTAGACGCCATATCTTTCAAGATATCCAGCAAAGGGGTTTGAGCCTCGATAGCAAAGGTAGAGCCTGGCAAATTTTCTATAGCCTGATCAACACTGGCAAAGGCCTGGCAGGGATGGAATGAACCCACCCTGGCACCAGATCTTTCTGCCGGCTCCAGGATGTCGATTGAAGCAGCACCGCTGCAATGAACAACATTCTGGCCAGGATGCCAGGTGAGACCAGAGACTACTTTGGAGATGAAATCATCCGGGGTGGTTATGAAGATATGTTCAGCCTTATCCACAACTCTCTGGGCACTCCCGAAAACCTGGCAGCCTGGCACCAGATCTGCCAATTTCTGGGCTGAAGGGCTACCTGTGTTTGCCACGGCAATCACGGGATAACTACCCTTAGAGAGCCTTGCAGCCAAGGCCGTTCCTACCTTACCCGCGCCAATAAACCCTAGTTTTTGTTTTTTCATAGCTCTTTATGACCTTATATTTCTTTACTGGCTGTTGCCGAAACCCCTTTTCGCTCGGTCCCATTGGAAATCTACATCTTTTCTGCCTCCTCTTTGCTCATTTTAAAGGTATGTTCCTCTCCAGGGAATACACCTTCTTCAACCTCCTTTTTGTATTGTTTGAGGGCATCGACAATCATTGGCCCCAGCTTGATATACTGCTTTACAAATTTTGGGGTAAAACGTTCAAAAAGCCCCACTGTGTCGTGGTACACAAGGACCTGACCATCGCAATCCTTGCCCGCACCAATTCCTATGGTAGGGATGCTCAGTTCCTTGGTAATCGTTGAGGCTAGGATATCCGGAATACACTCCATAACAACCATAAATGCCCCTGCCTTTTCCAAGTCTTTTGCAGATTTGATTAGGTTTTGCGCACTTTCCGCATCCTTTCCCTGGACCTTGAAACCGCTTAACTGGGTCGCGGTTTGAGGCGTAAGCCCGATATGGGCACACACCGGAATGCCTGCGGTAACAATTGCTTTAACTACGGGGGCCACCTCGGTTCCGCCCTCGAGCTTCACCGCATCACATTCTCCCTCTTTCATAAAGCGGCCAGCATTTTCAACGGCCCTCTCAACACCTGTCTGGTAAGACATAAACGGCATATCCCCTATCACAAATGCGTAAGTAGCGCCCCTGGTTACCGCTTTTGTATGGTGGATCATCTCTTCCATGCTTACTGGTACGGTGGAGGTATATCCAAGCACCACCATTCCTAGGGAATCTCCAACCAAGATAGTGTCAATCTCTGTCTGGTCTACCATCTGGGCAGTTGGGTAATCATAGGCAGTCAACATGGTTATCTTTCTTCCAGATTCTTTCTTGGCTATTAAGTCAGCAATGGTCACCTTTTTCCTTTCCATAATCACCTCCATCAAAAAGGTCCTTCGAGCGAAGGAGGGGCCTTTCTGTTATTTCCTTTCCAAAGATATTATTGCCCTCGGGAAGGCCTGATAGGATTTATTTTGACTATCATAAATTAGACTGATATTCAATTATGCATAATAGATTGGGTTGTCAAGCCTGAAATCCTTCTATGCTGTTTTTTCTCAGCTGGTTTGAGAAGGTTATCATTCAGGACAATGGTTTTTTTGCGACTTATGCACTTTCTTAGGGGGTGATATGATGCGTTCAAATATCTTAAAGAAAAATATAGAGACCTTACCGCACCGAGCATTATTGCGATCCGCAGGCTTGAAAGCGGAAGATTTTGACCTGGATAAACCATTTATTGGTGTTGCAAATAGTTACAATAATATTATTCCTGGTCATATTCACCTGAATGAGCTTACCCAGGAGGTAAAGAGGGGGATTAGAGATGCCGGCGGAGTTCCCATGGAATGGGGGGTTCCTGGTGTTTGCGATGGCGTTGCTATGTTTGTGGAAATGAGGCTTAGCCTTCCGAGCAGAGAACATATTGCAGATAATATTGAAATCATGACCCTATCCCACTCCCTAGATGGTTGGGTTGGCATTACGAACTGCGATAAGATTACTCCCGGAATGCTCATGGCAGCTGGAAGATTGAACATCCCTGCTATAATCCTTACGGGCGGTCCAATGAAGGCAAATATTATTGAGGGGAAAAAGCACCATCCTGTTGAAGGCTTTGGTCTCGTTGGCCAAGTTAAGAGCGGTAAAATGACAGAAGCAGAGGCTGAGAATTTACTTCCGTGGATGATCTGCGGTGCAGGATCATGCGTGGGTCTGTACACGGCAAACACCATGGCGGTTGTGACTGAGGTATTGGGCATGTCGCTAATCAGATGTTCAACAACCTTGGCGATAGATCCCCTCAAGAGAAAACAGTCCTATGAATCGGGAAGAAGAATTGTGGAATTGGTTAAAAGGGATATAAAACCTCGGGATATAATGGCCAAAGAGGCTTTCGAAAATGCTATTAGAGTTGATATGGCTATGGGTGGTTCAACAAATACGGTTCTACACATTCCGGCAATAGCAAGAGAAGCTGGCGTAGACATTGATGTGGGGATGTTTGACACTATTTCAAGGGAAACACCTAACTTATGCGCGATAATCCCTGCGGGAACGAACGAGATGGCAGACATTGACAAGGCGGGAGGTGTTCCAGCAGTTCTCAGCCGACTAAAAGATATGATACAGGACTGCCCAACAGTAAATGGAAAGCCAATTAAGCAGATAGCTGAGCAGGGGAGAGTGTTGGATGATGATATTATCAGAACCCTGGAGGATGCATACTCTTATGAAGGGGGAATAGCAGTGTTGAAGGGAAATATTGCAAATAGCTCTGTAATAAAACAAACTGCTGTTGAAAAAGAAATGGTGGTCCATTCAGGGCCTGCTCGGATCTTCTATACAGAAAAAGATTTACTCGATGCAATTGAAGTTAAAAGCATTGCTCAAGGAGATGTCGTTGTGCTACCATTTCAGGGGCCATCAGGGGCACCTGGAATGCCTGAAATGCTAACACCAACCGATGCTCTCAAGGGAGCTGGGTATACCAGGGTCGCTCTCATTACCGACGGGAGATTTTCAGGTGCAACCACAGGCCCGTGCATCGGTCATGTTGAAATGGAGGCCTATAATGGCGGGGCAATTGGTGCCATTAGAGATGGGGATATTGTGGAGATCGATATCCCAAACAGGAAGTTGCATGTTGTGCTCAGCGATACAGAGATTAAGGAGAGGCTACGGAACACTGAAATTCCGGAAAGAAGACTGACACCCCTCCTGGAGTCTTATCGAAAGAAGTTTAGAGGTCTTAACTGTTACGGGAAGTAAACCATAAAATTTTTCCACTCAGGTATCTGAGATGAAAGGTGACATCCGCATAGAGAGAAGATCTGAGCCCAGGAGGGTTATAGATTGATATTACAGCGTAGAATTTTCACTGCCTGACTATGCTTTCGTGTATCAATTCAAGATGTGGGATATGTCATCAAAGGGCATGTGTGTGTTAGTACGGGAAGACTCGGATCTCCTAAATCATATGAAGGTTGGTGACATATTGAGACTCAAATATTACACCACCGAATCATCAAAGCCTGTTGAATTCCTGAAAACAGAGATCAAGCATATCACCAGAGATGAAAGGGGACGATTTAAGGACGTCTATTTAGTCGGGCTCTCTATTTTAGAAGGCCAAGACGATAATCAGTAAGCGTTTCGATGGATAATCCCATGCACTGGCTAAGACCTGTTTGTTACCAATTCTTTGGCGGGAATAAAATTCTGTACAAAGACTTTTGATAAATAATTGCTCGTGATAATTGGTGATAATTTGTGGCTGAACAGTAACGTTTTTTGGAAAATCGTATGGATACACCTCTTACCAGTGATCTTCAACGCAGCTTAGAGAACAATTCATATCAATACCCGGGTAACGTTGGAAGAATACTAGATCGCTCTGCTGGTCTTCATCCTACCAGAAATGGAATTATTGTTCCAGGAGAAGCGCTAACCTTTGAGGAATATTATGATCGGGTGTGCCGTATGGTTCATGGGCTTCAAAATGTCGGATTACAAAGAAATGACCGGGTCCTGTTGATATCCCCCAATTCCCTAAACTACGCATTCATCTCTCTTGCCGTTTTTCGGATTGGAGCTGTGTTGGTGCCTGCAAATCCCAGAATTCGGCACTATGAACTGGCCCATATCATTTCCGAGGCTCAGCCCAAATTGATCATATGTGAATCCAGCACCATACCAAGTGCCTTAAAGGCTTATGAATTGATTCGAGAGGTTCCCTCGACATGTTTCATCACCTTGGATGAAAAAGCGCCATCCACAATGTTCATCCAGGATCTTGATCTATCGAGAGCTACTACACACTGTGAGACCATGACACCAGATGATACGGCTATGATAGTGTATACGGCTGCCATGGATGGTTATGCCTTAGGTGCGGAGCTTACCCATGCCTCTATCTTCTATGATACCGTCTCAGTTTCTGAGGAAGGCTTCAAGAAGGATGATTCAAGGTGTGATGTGGTCTCATGCATAGCTCCTCTTTTTCATACCTACGGATTTACCACTGGTTTGCTGGTGCCTCTGGCAGGTGGTGTAACCTGTCTATTGCTGAATACCTCCTTAGGCGCAAGAAAGATTGTGAGCATCATGGAGACATATCAGGCTACCCAGATCTATTCTGTCCCGGCGATCTATTTCTCCATAATGAAACCGCTATTTGAGGAACCCAGTCTCTGTGCGCGACTCAATAATTTGACGAGTGGTGGTATCAGGATTTCTTCCAAACTATTAGAGCGATACCAAAATCAGTTGGGATTGCCCATCTCAGAGGGTTATGGTCTCACAGAAACCTCTCCTGTTGTGACATGGAATGGAATTGATAGCTCCCCGAAGTTTGGTACGGTCGGCTACCCTTTAGCCTGTTGTCAGGCAAAAGTCATTGACGATGCAGGCAATGAACTCCCACCAGGTCACGAGGGAGAGGTTCTGGTCAGGGGCCTGAACCTTTTTTCCGGATACCTTAATCAACCTGGATACACCGAGAATTCGTTTGTAGATGGTTGGTTTAAGACCGGAGATTTGGGTCGCTTTGATAATGAGCATTATCTTACGCTAACAGGCCTGAAAAAAGACATGATTAATGTGCTAGGGCTAAAGGTGTATCCTAAAGAGGTGGAACGGATTCTTCTGTATCATCCCGATATCCGATCAGCTCATATCTGTGAGAAGTGGGACGAAAAATTCGGCAATATTGTTGCTGGTGAGATCTCTTTGAAACCTGGGCGTGCAATGAGCCCAAAAGATTTCCAAAACTGGTGCAGAGATAATATTTCTCCCTATAAGATTCCGCGTAGAATTGCGATCCATGATTGAATCAGAAAACTACTGAATTCTCTCTATCAAGCAACTTTCTTGTTTTCAATACGCTGGAATAATATTGATGTCGAAGTAATTCTGGCTACATATTATAAACCCCAACTTACTGAGAAGTTACACTTACCCTTTCGACTGCCACCTATGAACTCAGAGCTGGCCTCGTGTTTTACTGACGGACCTTTGAAAATCGCCCTCCTGCGTTTGCTCTATTGTTACTAAGCCGTGAGACAACATTTCCATTGATGTCGAAGGCGATATGGTCTAATCTTTATGGCCCACGATGACAAGGGAAACTATGCACACCGAAGCGGTGATTTTTGATTTTGACGGAACCCTGGTTCATCTAAATATTGACTTTAGTGTCATGCGTCAGGGAGTGGAAACGTTTTTGGGTGAGTATGGCATAGAACCTGACGGGCTCAAGGGCCTACTCATACTGGAGATGATTGACGAGGCGACCAAGCTTATTTCAGAAAAGGATCCGTTAGAAGGTCAATTATTCTATCATAGGGCCCACGAACTGGTTACCGAGCATGAAGTGAGGGCGGCAAAAAATGGGAGAATCCTCTCAGGGGTGACCATGGTGCTGAAGCTGCTGAAAAAGCGTGGGGTCAAGGTTGGTGTTATCACCCGGAACTGCGATAAGGCAGTAAAAATCGTTTTTCCTCGTATTGAACAATTCTGTGATGCATTCGTGCCCCGGGATTACGTGACCCGTGTCAAGCCACACCCGGATCATCTGGTCTTAGCCTTAAGAAAGATGTCAGTTTCCAAATCAGAATGCTGTCTGATGGTAGGAGACCACCCCACAGACATAGAAGCGGGAAAACGTGTGGGGATCAAAACCGCGGGGGTATTAACGGGAAAGGCAACACGGCAGGAGTTTATAGAGGCGGGGGCTGATCTTATATTAGATGATGCAACAAAAATCCCGGGCCGTATCTTTAAGGAGCGAGCAGGGTGAAAAGGAAACCGCTACCAACGGGAAAGCTTGATGTTCAGATTCTTCGAAGGCTCCTGCAACGATATTCCAGAATTGACGAAAGAGTTGTTCTGGGACCGGGGATAGGAGAGGATGCCGCGGCAATAGATATGGGCGATAAGATACTCGTTGTGGCTACCGATCCGGTCACGTTCGCTACCAGCGAAATCGGCTATTATAGCGTCATGGTCAATGCCAATGATATTGCCGCCACCGGCGCCGACCCCCTATGGTTCACCGTGACCATTCTTTTGCCCGAAGGAATGGGCACTGAAGCCTTGGTGGATTCGATCTTCAAACAGATCCATCAGGCCTGCGAGAAATTGAATATCTCTGTCATTGGGGGCCATACGGAAATAACCTATGGCCTTGATCGCCCCATACTGGTCGGGCAGATGATGGGCGAGGTGCGAAAGGAGGCGCTGATTACCACAGCAGGGGCAAAGCCGGGGGACCATATTCTCCTAAGCAAAGGGATCTGCATCGAAGGCACATCGCTCATCGCACGGGAAAGGGGAGGGGAGTTACTCTCTCAAGGTATATCACAGGCCCTCATTGAGCGGGCACAGAGATTTCTTTTTGATCCGGGAATTAGCATTGTGGAGGAGGCGCGTTTGGCCTTCCATGCAGGCGGCATTCATTCTATGCATGATATTACTGAGGGGGGATTGGCAGACGGTTTGCATGAACTGGCTATGGCAGCCGGTGTTAAAATAGTGGTTGAGAAGGATCGCATCCCCATCTACGCAGAATCGCAGATTCTCTGTGAAGCCATGGCTCTCGATCCTATGGGCGTCATAGGCTCGGGCGCTCTCCTGGTTACCGCATCTCCTCCTGAAGCCGATAAGATTCTGGAGAGCGCACGCCTGCAGGGCATAAGTATAACCAGGATTGGGCACATTGAGGAAGCTGATGCCCCTTCAGTGACCATGGTTACCTCTCAGGGATATGAGCGAGTACCTTATTTTGAAAGAGATGAGGTGGTAAAGATATTTTGAGAGCATATTGAAGGAAAAGTCGGTGGCCGTCCCTATTCCTTGACAAAACAGTGCAAATTCCACCACATCTGAACGCGGGCGAAGCCTTTCTGATTTGATATCGAGTAATCTTTGCTTCTTACGAGGATTTTGATAGACCACGGGTAAGAGTAAGGAACCCTAAAATCTAAGGAATTTATGGAAGCTTAACAGGGAGGTTAGCA
>JAFDDT010000298.1 GCA_019310725.1 Deltaproteobacteria bacterium
AGCAACCACAAATCGGGAAAAACGAAAGAATTTGATATCCTTAAAAGGGAGGAAGCATTATGGGAAAGGTAGGAATTATTGGTGTTGGACAGAGTAATTTTGTCAGGGGATACCCAGGCTCAATAAGGGAACTTGCGTTTGAGGGATTTAGAGAGGCCATGGGGGATGCGCAGATACAAATAAAAGATATTGATGCATCCATAATTGCCTCTGCCCCCGAATATGACAAGCAGAGATCTCCTGCTGGGGTGATAGCCGAGTATCTTGGCCTCATTCCTCAGCCTACCTTCTATATTGAATCGATCTGCTCTTCAAGCAGTACGGCTCTAAAGGTCGCCTATTCGATGATCAAGGCTGCGTTACATGATGTGGTTGCTATAGTAGGTTTTCAGAAGATGTCGGAAATCTCATCAAGTGAGTCCCAGGAAAGAATGGGGAGAGGAGCTGATATTCAGTGGGAATCTCCATTCGGCACCATGATGCCAGCCTATTATGCCATGTATGCTCGGGCTCATATGGCCGCATATGGTACAACATTGGAGGATCTGGCCAAAATACGGGTGAAGGCAGCCACCTACGGTCAGATAAACGAGAAGGCTGTGTACCGAAAGCCGGTAACCATGGAGATGTTCACTGATCCTGAAAGCAATATGTCTGCGACCGTGGCTAAGCCTTTGAGAGTGGGAGATTGTTGTGCCAATGCAGATGGCAGTTCGTGCATCATTGTTGCAAACGAGGAAAAGGCGAAGGCTATGAGTGATAAACCTGTTTGGGTTCTGGGTATCGGCGCAGCCTCTGAAGCGGTTAATATGGCCGGCAGGGATCTATTAACTGGGTTGAGTGTAGGCATTGAAGCAGGAAAACAGGCATACGCAATGGCGGGTGTTACCTCGAAAGATATTGATGTGGCCGAGGTTCACGATTGTTTCACCATTGCGGAGATGATGGCATATGAAAACCTCGGGTTTGCCAAACCAGGGGAAGGCAAGGACCTGATTGCATCAAAAGAGACATACAAGGAGGGAAGCATCCCAGTTAATGTAGATGGTGGCCTTCTGTCCAAAGGGCACCCCATTGGGGCGACAGGAGGTTCGCAGATTAGAACCATAGTGCTTCAGTTGAGGGAAGAGGCTGGAGAGATGCAGGTCAAAGATCCGGAAATTGGTCTTGTGCACAATATTGGTGGTGTCGGCCTATACGGAAACGTAACTATACTGGGGAGGTAAGAGAATGGCTAAAAAAGAAGTAGACGATAGATTTAAGAAATTCGGTACCGTGAGTTTTACGGCTATTACCAAGACCAATGATTTTATAAGCCATCTAGAGGAAGGAAAGGTAATGGGCACCAGGTGTAAGGACTGCGGTGCATTGTATTTTCCTCCAAGATCGGATTGTTACAGGTGTTTAACTAGTAACGTGGAGTGGTTTGAGGTTTCCGGGATCGGAAAACTGTTGAGCTTTAGTGAATTGAAGTATGGACCGGTGGGATTTGAGAATGATCTTCCCTATACCATTGCCCTGCTAGATTATGGTGACTACAAGGTCTTTGGGAGAATGTCAAAGGACGTACCCTATGAAGATCTGGCCGTAGGGATGGAGTTAAAAACCGACTCAACTGCCCTACCGAATGGTCAGCTCAGCTATGTCTTCAAAAGACCTTAGTGGAATTCACTGAGGTGCAACAATGGCGGAGACCTCGACCCGGAATCCTCAGTGTGCGCTTTTCCTATTTGCTCTTTTGCCTGTCAAGAGACCACCCCTGTTAAATTAGGGAAAGCGCCTTTTAGTGTCTTGTGAGATTTTCACCAACTATCTTAACTTATGGTTATTCGCTGCCCTTTTCGGAATAATCCCAGCCAAAAGAATATAATTACCGATGCTAAGAAGAAGGGTATTCCCAGAAGAGATAGCATCCCTTGACTCTTCAAGCACGCCAAGATCAGTAAGGCTTATGAGTGAACAACAGAGATCGAAAAAATCATTATGACTCAGAATCTATTGGCTTAGTGCTTCAATTCATAAATGCGGTGACGTATTTTGATGAATTGTTTCAGAAATGCTATTGACTCCATTTGGCCCGAGCTCATGGCCGAGGGCAGCACTAAGTTCTGAGTGAATAACCCTACGACGACACTTTGGTTGAGATGTCATTCTAAGTGATCCTGCTAGGCGGGAGAGCGAAGAATCCAAGATTTGCGGGCAATTTCTAGAACTAAAATCTAGATTCTTCGTCACTTCGCTCCTCAGAATGACAAAGTCTCGTTGTGGGGATAAGTTCGTCATCAAACTTACGAATCGAAGGACTAAGCCACAGGAACACAAAAAATTGGTGACTTTGTGGCCAGATAGAAACGTCATTATCTCAAGGAAAGGAGGGAAAGATGGATTTTGCTCTATCAGGTGAAAGCAAGATGATGGTCAAGGCAACTCGGGATTTTGTTGACCGAGAGATCGAACCAAGTATCCACAAGATCGAGGAAGATGATGCCCTTCCCGATGATATCTTGCAAAAGTTCGCCAAGGCGAAAATGTTGGGCATGATGGTTCCAAAGGAATATGGCGGTATTGGGTCAAGCGCCCTCAATGTTATCCTAATTGCTGAGGAGTTGGCAAAAAGTGCGTCAGCAGCTATTTTTGTAATGGCGTTAAACAATAGTGTTGCGGAGACCATCTATCACTGGGGCGCGGAGGAAGTGAGAAAGCGGTTTATCGCTCCCCTGTGCGACGGATCCAGCTATGCGACTATGGCATTTACCGAACCGGGCACCGGGTCAGACCCAACCTCAATTACCACTACTGCTACGCCAGACGGAGGTTATTACCTGTTAAATGGGACAAAGCGATTCATTACCATGGGGCATAAAAAAGGTTATGGGGTCTTTTATGCAAAGGATGAGACCGGGAGGATTACGGCGTTTATCGTGGGCAAGAGCTCGGAGGGGTACACCTGGTCTAAACCGTGGACTCTCATGGGACTTGCCGGCCAGGGCTTGGTAGATGTCTTTCTAAAGGATGTGAAGATACCAAAAGAAAATATCCTCGGCGAAAGAGGAAAGGGATTTCATATTCTACTCAGGTGGATTGCAGGTGAGCGGATTCAACAGATGGCATTTATGGTTGGCATGGGGCAGG
>JAFDDT010000086.1 GCA_019310725.1 Deltaproteobacteria bacterium
CCCACTTCATAGTCTGATGCAGGTCGGCCATCAAAGTAAATCTCGCCCTTTGTGGGCCGGTAAAAACGTAGCACAAGGCTCAGGAGCGTTGTCTTGCCCACGCCGCTCGGTCCCACAATTGCCACCTTCTCCCCAGGTTGGATATGGAAAGACACATCCTCAAGTACCATTTCGTGACCATCATATGAGAAACAGACGTTCATAAACTCGATCTCACCGGTCAACCGCTCGACTGCTATGCCAGCACCCGTGCTTTCTTCAGGGACGATCTCAAAGAGCGCTGACACACGTTGCAATGCAGCCAATGCCTTTTGCAGTTGAAGATTAGCAGCGGCCAGCAGCTGCGCAGGGCCAAACACATATCCCAAGTAGACCTGAAACGCAAGCAAGGAACCCAGGGTCCACTGCTCCCTAATCACCCAGTAAGCGCCCAGTGCCAGAACGACCGCACGGGCGAGACCAGGCATAGAAGTGATCACCAGGTTGGCCACTGAACTCACGCTGGTCTGCTCCAGAGAGATGTTAAAAGCGGCCTTGAGCTCAGACATCAACCTCCTGAGCGTGCGGGCCTCTGAGGAGAAGGCCTTGATCAAAGATGATGATGACAATGACTCCTGGAAATCACTTGCGACCTGGGCCTGCTGCTCCATGGCTTGATGGCTCAAGACGTGGATCTTGCCGGCAAAATAGCGCATACAGAGCCCGAGCCCGGGCAGGATGATTAACACAATAAGGGCTAGTCTCCATTCCAAGTAAAACAGCAACCCTATGCCACCCAAAAAGCGCACGATATTGCTCATGACATGGACGATGGTGCTGGAAAAAAACCACCGCAGCCCCTCTGCATCGGCAGACAGGCGAGACATTAGGTAGCCTGTCTGGGTTTCGTCGAAGAAGGCCTTGGGAAGGTGAAGGGTGCGCTCGATGAGGTCGTGCTGAATATCCAGAGTCACGTGCTGCTCAAAGCGGGCGAAATAGAACTCCTGCAGTACGCTTGTAAGCTTCTCTCCCAGCACGATCACGATCAGCAGCAGAATTGCCCCGGTCAAAAGCGCCAGTTCACGGGCCACTATGACATCATCAACAATATAGCGGGTGATAAGCGGTTGCGGAAAAGCAAAGAGGGAGGTGAGAAGGATGAGGAAAAATCCCAGCACGCCTCTTCGCCAGTGCCGGTGAAAATAAGGGCGCAGGTTCTTGAGGTGGGCTTTCATGCCGGAATACCCCTGCTCATCTGCGATCCGGTCCTTGGGCAACTTCCTGGAAAGCCCCCGCTTCAGATATGTTAAATAGGGGGTCAAATCTTTACTTTTGACAATTCCTTATTTTTTTGCTATCTAACAACCATGGCACGGGCACTGAGAATACAATTCGATGGAGCGCTTTATCACTTAACCTGTCGTGGTAACGAAAAGCGGGAGATATTCAAAGATGATACCGACAGGTTGCGGTTTCTCGAGACCTTGGAGCTTTCCCTAAATAACTATCAGGTTGTGCTTTACTGTTACATCCTTATGCAAAATCATTACCATCTTTTAGTTGAAACCCCACACGGAAATATAAGTGAATTTATGAGGCATTTCAACATAACATATACATCTTATTACAACAAGAGGCACAACAGGGTGGGCCATCTGTACCAGGGGAGATACAAAAGTATATTGGTTGATAAAGACAGTTATCTCACCATCTTGTCCCGATATGTACACCTGAATCCAGTAAGGACACAGCAGTTTATGTTCAGATCTGCGAGGGAAAAGGAGAAGTATCTCAAGGAATATCCCTGGAGCAGCCTCTTTGGATATATAGACAGTGCAGAAAAATCGCCGGTGATAGATTATAGCTTAATCCTTGCAGCATATGGGGGCGATACCATCAGGGGCAGAATGAATTATTGGAAACAGATGCGAAGGGATATAAGGGATGGATTGGAAGTAAAAGACAAGATAGTGGGCCAGAGCGTCTTGGGGACGGATGAGTTTGTCAAATGGGTGAAAAACACCTACGCAAGCAAGGCGGAAAACCGAAGGGAGATACCCTGTCTAAGAGAGGTGTTGAGATACCGATCAAAGAATGAAATCCTTAAGGTAATTTCCGATGAAACCGATAAAAGTGATGAGGAAATCCTTAGGGAGAAGGGGCCATTGAGACAGATGGCAATGGAGCTTCTATTTAGATATGGTGGGCTAAAGGGTGTGGAGATTGCACAGATGATGGGTCTGGATTACAGCACAGTGAGCAGAGATAGAAAGCGGCTGAGGGACAATGTGCATAAGGATGCCACGCTAAAAAAGCTTATGGCGCGGGTAGTGGGAAAATTGTCAAAAGTAAAGATTTGACCCCATGCACATGCAAGTTCAAAAATATGAGGATTGGAGTTTGGGCTTGCACCAGAGGGTAGCGACTCAGCGGGTGCCTATTGGCGGCACTGTTGAGGTGACCAGACGTTGTAACCTGACCTGCGTTCATTGTTATAATAATCTCCCCTTGAGCGACAAAAATGCCCGCAAGAGTGAGCTCAAATACGATGAGCATTGCCACATTTTGGATGAAATTACTGAGGCTGGCTGTCTGTGGCTTCTTTATACAGGTGGTGAGCCTTTTGCCAGGAAAGACTTCCTTGATATCTACACCTACGCCAAGCAGAAGGGGTTGCTCATTACCCTGTTCACCAACGGGACCCTCATTACCCCAGACATTGCAGACTATCTGGCCGAGTGGCACCCTTTTTCTATCGAGATCACGTTGTACGGCCGGTTTAAGGAGACTTATGAGCGGATTACAGGCATACCCGGGTCCTATGGCCGGTGCATGCGGGGAATTAATCTCCTCAGGGAGAGGAATCTACCTCTGAAGCTCAAGACCATGGCCGTTAAGTATAACAAACATGAGCTCTGGGAAATGAAGCGGTTTGTGGAAGAGGACTTAGGGCTTGAGTTTAAGTTCGACGCCATGATCAATGCACGGTTCGACTCTTCTCAAGGCCCGTTAGTGGTCCGGCTTACCCCGAAGGAAGTCGTGGAACTGGACCTGATGGATCCTCAGCGGGCTGCGGAATGGAAACGGTTTGATGAGCGGTTCACCTGCCAGGTTAACTCTTCTGAACAAGCTGACGAGCTTTATCACTGCGGAGGAGGCATTAACTCCTTTGCCATTGATCCCTATGGCATGCTGCGGCTTTGTATTCTCTCTCAAGGTGGTTTCTATGATCTCCGCGAGGGCAGTTTTCTGGAGGGGTGGGAGAGGTTTCTTTCTCAGGCGAGGCAGAAAAAGGTCACCAGAGAAACCAAGTGTTTGGCGTGTGAGATCAAGGCTATGTGTGGGATGTGTCCTGCGAACGGGGCGTTGGAAAACAGAGATCCAGAGGAGCCGATAGATTTCTTCTGCCAGGTGGCGCACCTAAGGGCATACGTTCTTGGTATCTCCATATCGCCCCATGGGGATTGCGAGTACTGCAAAGGCGGAAGCAGGTATGAAGAGCTGATGCGAGCAGTAACCGAGGTGCGAAGAAGTAGTAATAAGCGATAGTCAAGGAGGCACGGGACATGGTTTTTATCTCTCACCCCAGTTACATGAGGCTTTGCCCCAGTGGAATAGAGACAAGCATTCCACGGGGTAGATCCCGGCGGAACTCGAGAGGTTTCTGGAAAAAAGAACAAAATAGATGAAAAGATATAATACTGAGATTCGCAGCCCTAACGTGTTTCCTTATATAACTGCTGAGCTTCTGGAGAGGGGGCACAGTATCCGCTTTCAAGCACCGGGCCGGAGCATGCATCCCACTATCAGGGACGGAGAAACTATCACTGTAAAGCCTGTGACAGCATCACGTGTAAAGGTGGGGGACATTCTCCTCTACTGCGGTAAGGGAGGCGTGATCGCACACCGTGTGGTGCAGATAGAAAGAGAGAGAATTCGCTCCCTTGCTATGCCATCATCACTAAGTCCTGGTTACTTATTTATCATGCGAGGCGATGCATCGTTGAGTTGCGATTTCCCCGTGGAACCAGAGCAGATACTGGGCAAGGTGGTTTCCGTGGAACGAGCAGGCCGGCGCATTGACCTCTATACCTGGAGAGCGAAAACAGGACGTATTGCTCGCAGTTGGGCCTCCCGGATCAAACGGTGGATGGTTCGATTGACGAAAGGCCAAGGGCTGTTGGCCCAACGGAAACGGTGTTAGAAAATGTGGTTTTGCTTCATAGTGAATCAAAGGAAGCGCTGCTCAACAAAATGATCATTATTCAATCGATCAATGTGAACTGGTGAGATGGATGAGATGCAGAAAAAGCACAGAAAGAATAAAAATTTTGTGTATCGAATGATACAGCATGAGACGATCCTGGTTCCTATTAAGGATAATGTGGGGGATATGGGCTCTCTTTATAACCTGAATGAAGTAGGGGCATTTATCTGGGAGCGTCTAGATGGCGAAAAAACACTGCATAATATAGAAGCTATGATAATAGAGGAATTTGACGTATCCAGCGAAAAAGCACAAGAAGATTTAGGCGAGTTCGTGCGTCAGTTAAAGGAGATCGATGCGATTTTAGAGGTATCTAACATTAAGTAAGGTGAGCCAAGATGCCAAAGATGGTAAAGAAAAAGAAAAAATATGAGGAACAAAAGGTCATCGGATCTTGATGGGCTTACTGCCTGTGAACAGTGAGCCAGCTTTTTCTGGGCTACATATGTCGGAAAACCTTAAAGTCAGGATTGGTGATGAGACCATATGCATTGAGGGGGATGTGCAAAAGGACCACTGGGCAATCCCGCCGGCCTATCGCCCATTCATTGGACCCGGTAAAACGGCCATCACCCTCAGATTACACAAAGGAATTCCTGAAACCACACTCGGAGAAAAGGTCTTTGATAGCCCACCTATTTGGACCCTTTACCGGCATAAAGGGACTTCCATTATAAAGATTTTTGACACATTTCCTGGCCTCAAGAGAGCTCTCGTGCTTACCCGTCATATTGGAAAAGCCGACCTCTACTGTGCCGAAAAATCCGGCCGTTTTTGTAATCCTTTTTATGGGCCCACCATGGAGCTCTTGATGGTGAACTATATGGCGCAGGCCAGGGCAGTTATCATTCACTCCTGTGGTATTGCACGAAGTGGGAGTGGGATCCTTTTTGTGGGTGAATCAGGGGCTGGGAAAAGTACGCTGGCGAGAATGTGGGCAGAAGAAAATGGTGTTGATGTATTGAGTGACGACAGAATAATTGTCCGAAAAAAGAATCACTTTTTTTGGATGTGCGGCACGCCCTGGCATGGGGATGCCAATTTTGTTTCTCCCCGAGGAGCGAGGCTGGAAAGAATTTTTTTTCTGAAACGCGGCCAAAAGAATTCTGTTGAGCAGATCAAAGGAGCTGATCCGGTTCTGCACCTCCTCACCTGTTCGTTTCCCCCCTATTGGGACCCCGATGGAATGGCATTCACCCTGGATCTATTCACAGATTTGGCAGCGCAGCTTCCTTGTCAAGAGCTTGCCTTTAGGCCCGACAGAAGCGCAGTTGAGTTCGTAAATAGGGTTACCGCATAAAACCGTTTTCTGATCTGTTCGGTTACTCATTCGAATTACGATCTAAATCCGAATATCGAATTTTGAAATTCGAAACAAATCAGAATGGCCCGAATAGAAAATCAAAACTATACGCTAAAGACTCTGGATTTTGGATAGCTTATCGGGTTTGATTCTAAATCCACAGGGATTCCCAAGTTTAGGAAATGAATTCGGTTGAGCGGAAAATATTGGCTTCTGCAGTGGAGCTGAATCCAGGGCAAGCCCAGCAGCTAAGATTGCGCCGCACCGTGTCCGATGATGTGGATGTGGATCAGCTAATACACCTCGCTCTCAAGGAGGGATTGGCTGGCTTGCTTTATAAGAACCTCATGAAAGCAGGTGTGTTGGAAGCCCTTGACCTGCAACAAAAGGAAAGACTCAAGTCCCTCTATTACACAACTGTACAGTTTAACCTAAAGCTTGTCCATGATTTGAAGGAAGTCTTGGAACTGCTAAACGAGAATAGGATCCCGGTGGTGCTCCTGCAAGGGATTTCGCTGCTGCCGCAGATCTACGAGGATATTGGCCTCAGACCATTGACGGACATTGATCTCTGGGTATTAGATAAGGTTTACCCTGGACTGGTCGATGTACTGATGAGCCAGGGCTACCAGAGAGACAGCCTATATCCTAATACACTCAGAAAAGGCTCAACTATTTTTGATATCAGGACTCACCTTCTGTGGGCTGATCGGATTAGGAGCCGCAGGCTACTCATGACCAAAGGTCAGGAGCATATCTATCGCGATACCCAGAGTACACTTTTTGAGGGCCAGAAAGCGCTATCCTTGAACCGATATGACCAGGTTCTATACCTTGGTCTTCATGCGCTGAAGCATAGTGCGAGCAGACTAATTTGGCTCGTGGATATCAACAATTTGATCTTCGATTGGAGGGGGTCTGACTGGGAAGCGCTTATAAACCGGGCGCAAGAGCTTGGTCAGAAAAAGACCATCGCTTACATCTGTTTTTTGCTCCAACGCCTGTTTGATTTTAATGTCCTGCCTGAAGCTCGGCGGTTGCTGGAAAAGGAGAGGCTCTCCCTATTGGAAAAAGCGGTTCTAAGGCAAAGGGTGAAAGGAGATTCTCTTCCTGTCTGGGCACCGGTTATCCTGCTTTCCTCTGGAAACACATTGGCGAAGCGCGCCTCCTTTTTCATGGAAAACCTCTTCCCAGCGCCAGAAATCCTCAAGCAGGTGTTTCCGGGTTCCGCCAATAGTAAAGTCTGGCAACTATATTTGAAGCGGGTGCTCCAACTTATCGGCATGATCAAAATGCCGTAATTCTCTCTGCCTGTCTACTGATCTCCCAACCCCATTATCTCATATATCTTTATATAACTCTCAGACCGCTCGGGTTCGATCCTCATCTGAGGGTTCCTAGGCAGTTTGGAGCCATACTTTTCAACGTGTCTCAGTCCTTCCAGTAAATCTTCAATCTTCTGGATTGGGACAGAAAAGATGATCTCGTCACTCCCTGCCAATGCACCATAACGATCACCCCGGCAGGGTATCGCTACTTGACATTCTCCGTGCTGGATTACTGGCACAACAGAATAAACACATGCTGCATGGCTCGATAGATGACAGGTTAGGTCATGGCCATCCTGGTATTCTCTTCCGAGGAGCAGTAAACTCAATTGCACAGAGTCGCAGTAGATCAAAATTAAATCAGGATCAAAATTAGCAGTTGTCAATGGAGCTGATACCACGCCCTGGTACCTATCGGCTTCCAGTCGAGGGAAATCGGTCACAAAATTTTTGCCTGCCTCCAGATCCTTAACATCCTGGGGAAAGCGGTTATGTCCATCTAGAAAATACTGGGGAGCTTCTGCCCATCCATACCCAACAACTGGCTCAAAACACCACATATCCTCTTTGAACATTGCAATCGTTTTGCCTTCCTTTCGCGACAAGGCATAGCCCTGGCAAAGAAGTATCTGGTAGCCAAAGTCCCTTACGGGCCTCTCGGCCCCTTGTGGAATATCTGCTTCCTGTTTCAGGAATTTTACTGCTAACGGGAAGGTCTGCAGTCGTATCCGCCGCTCAAGTTCCTCTCCGTATTCATGGAAAACCTTAAAGTCAGTCATATCGTCTACCTCCTTCACAAAGCTCTGTTGAATATTATTGGTGCATTTATCACTCCAACGATCCTTTGGTTGACAAGTCATTCTGAGTGATCCCGCCAGGCGGGAGAGCGAAGAATCTACCATTTGCGGGCAGATACTGGAACTATTAAATTAGGCCGCAGATTTTCGCCGACCTGCCCGCCATGCGAGTCCGCAAGGCGAGGCGGGCGGGTATCCGCAGATATTTATTTGAAATCTTGGTAATCCGCGTTCATCTGCGTCCAAAAGGAAATTCCTATGCAATAAATCTAGATTCTTCGTCACTTCGCTCCTCAGACCTGTCCTCGAGCGAAGCGAAGGAATGACAAAGTGTCGATGTAGCGATAAGACCTATCTCAAGTTGTTGGCCTATTTTTGCAGCACCATGTCTCTCAAAGGAAGCATTACTGTTTGGTAGTCCGGTATCGGCATGGTTTTATAAGCCCTTATTTTCAACTTCAGTTCACAAGGTATGGCTCAAAGATTCAAACGTTCTCTGACAAAGCCTTCCAGAAAGGAATCATGAGGTTTGATCCCTTTTTGGGGAAGCGAGTTCAGGGGAATTTCTGCCCTGGCAGCCCCTCGATGTCCGCCGGCAGCCCCAAAGGAACCGAAGGCGCTGCTCGCCAGTTTTCCGGCATCTTTTCGATATCCATCATTTCGAATGATAACTATCAAAGTATCTTGATAAACTCCTGACACAAAACTCCAACCTATCCCATAAACCCGCATAAAATAGTCAGCTATCTGGACACAAATATCAGTGCTGGTGACCTTGCCTAAATGGGCATAGATAGCCTTCTTCGTTATGATTCGGTTTTCCAAGGCAGTTTGAAAGTATTGCAGGTCGCTGACCCTCAGTTCCGATTTCTCAATCTTGCGCAGAAGGTTAATATTGGCATAGTGGAACACATAGCGAAACTGCTTGACGTCTTCTTCGGTGGCATCTCGTTCGAAGTTGGCCGTGTCCGTCTTAATGGCGTAAAGAAGGGCTGTGGCAAGGTTAATGGAGGGCTTTATCTTTGCGGCACGGAGATACTCGATAAGGATCGTAGCAGTGGCTCCGTATTCAGGCCGAATATCCACATAGAGGGCATTCCATTCTTGTGTTCTTGGGTGATGGTCTATGATCGCTTCGTACGTAAATTCACCGAAGATTTCGGAGTGATCGGGCTGAGCGTCCACTAAAATCCGACGTATGAAATCCCCAGAAACCACTTGGTTTATCTTGACCATCGGGATCTTCAGTAATTCCATCATGGCCTGATTCTCCAGACGCTGGATTTCTCGTATACAAGCAATCAACGTCTTTCCTACGTGTTTCCAAAGCAAGCGTTTGACGGCCAGGGCAGTGGCCATCGCGTCAGGGTCCGGGTTGATGAGGATCAACACGCTTTCGCTGCCCCGAAAGAGTTCCAAAAAGGACCGCACTCGTTCCTGTGTGGATTTTGGTGGGCTCTTGGCTCTTTTAGGATTCCTTTTGGTCGCTTTTGTCCTCATGGTTTCTTTTCAGGCTTGGATTGGGCCAGTGTGAAAAATATCAGTCTGCCTTTATAGGGTTGCATTCCCTGTGCAGGGCTTTAGTATGTCATATACCTAAAGGTCTATGCTGACCTCACCTTTCTTGAAACATGTACCTCACATTCAGGGGACATGCTTTCAAACATTAGAGGCATTATAATCAACTTTTCTTGTTTTTTCCATAGTGTTAACAGGCTTTTTTTTAGTCTCTGTTCTTGCTCAAGATCACCTTTCGATTTGGACCTCTATGTCAAACAGATTTTTCGCCCTAAAAACAACCTACCAACTTTTTCCTCAAGCCGGTTGCAAAAATCCTTCAAGCCCGATGAAAATTGACGCCATAAATGACCTAAAAAACTTAAGGTGAAAATTATCAATTTTTTCTTGACATACAATATATAGGGGCATAAACTGATTCATAGCACAATATGTTCTGCTATAAGCGTGAATTTGGTTTTTAATATTTGGAGGGACCAATGCGGGCAGAGATGGTATTAGTCTTAAGAGATGGGAATCTAGTCCCAAACGCCATGAAGTGGGATGATCAGATGATCAGCGATATTCTGAGTACCGAGAATCGGATTGGAAGTGAGGATGCTCTCACCATAACACAGTCTCTAAGGGAAGATATACAGAGAATGGGTTTTAATGAGATAAAACTCCCCCTGTTAGAGAAGATAATAGATGCAAAGATGTTAGAGTATGGCTTCACAGAGACGAGGCCGATTCACTTGAATCAACAACTCTTTGAAGAGAGGAAAGGGGCCAAGCTTTCTGTGAACGCCCTCAGGGTTCTCGAGAGAAGGTATCTGAGAAAGAATTCAAATGGAGAGGTTGTTGAAACCCCGGACGAGATGTTTTGCAGGGTAGCACATCATATTGCACAGGCTGAGAAAAACTACTCGGGAGTCGGGCAGGCACAAAAGATGGAGCAAGAATTCTATGCCATGATGACCGAATTGAAGTTTTTGCCGAACTCTCCGACTCTCATGAATGCAGGCACGGAATTGGGTCAGTTGGCTGCATGTTTTGTTCTGCCGGTAGATGATAGCATGGAGGGAATTTTTGATTCATTGAAGTATGCTGCTCTCATCCATAAGTCTGGAGGAGGAACCGGTTTCTCCTTTTCTCGGCTCAGGCCAAAGGACAGCCGAGTGGGAACAACAGGTGGAGTGGCCTCAGGTCCAGTTTCCTTTATGCGGATATTTAACACTGCTACAGAGCAGGTCAAACAGGGTGGGACCAGAAGGGGAGCCAATATGGGGATACTGCGGGTTGATCACCCGGATATAATGGAATTTATCTGCAGCAAAAAGGATGATAAAGACCTGGCCAATTTCAATATTTCGGTTGCCCTGACTGAAGGATTTATGCAGGCCCTAAAGAATCAAACAAGCTACCCGCTCATGAGTCCCCTGAGCGGCAAAGAGGTAGGCCGATTGAATGCAGGAGCTGTTTACGATGCGATTGTCAACCAGGCATGGGGAAATGGTGATCCAGGGGTGATCTTTCTTGACAACATAAATAGAGATAATCCCACCCCTGATATGGGTGAAATTGAGAGTACCAATCCCTGTGGAGAACAGCCTCTTTTGCCTTTCGAGGCATGCAACCTTGGTTCCATAAACCTTGCTAAATTCGTAATCCACAAGGGGGATAGACCGGAAATCGATAAGAGCGCATTACGTGAAACGGTTAGGTTGGCGGTACGGTTCCTGGATAATGCAATTGATATGTCACGGTATCCTTTGGAAGAGATTACAGAGATGGCCAGGGGCAATCGAAAAATAGGTTTAGGGGTAATGGGTTTTGCGGATATGCTTTTTCAAATGGGCGTTCCCTATAATAGTAGCAGGGCCCTTTCTGTTGCAGAAGAGGTTATGTCTTTCTTTCAGGATGAATCAAAAAAGGCAAGCATTGCACTGGGTGAGGAGAGAGGAGTTTTTGCCAATTTTGAAAAGAGCGTGTTCAAGGATAGAGCTGACTGTCGATATAGAAATGCTACCACAACAACCGTTGCCCCCACGGGGACCCTCAGCATTATTGCCGGCTGTTCCAGCGGGGTAGAACCCCTCTTTGGATTGAGCTTTGTGAGAAATGTCATGGATGATTATGAATTGATCGAGGTGAATCCTTGGTTTGAAATGATTGCTAAAGAAAGGGGTTTTTACAGCAAAGAATTTATGGAACGGGTGGCCAGAGAAGGAACGCTCAAAGGGATAGAGGAGGCCCCGACGGATGTTAGAGAGGTTTTCGTGACTGCCCACGATATAAGCCCTGAATGGCACGTGAAGATGCAGGCAGCTTTCCAGAAATATACTGACAATGCTGTATCAAAGACGGTTAATCTGCCCCATGATGCTACGCCTGCCGATGTATTGAAGATCTACAATCTCGCCTATGAACTTGGCTGCAAAGGGGTCACTATCTACAGAGATGGGAGCAAGAGCGATCAGGTATTGAGCTTTGATAAAGAGCACGAGGACAATGGCTTTTACAGTGCAATAAGAGAGAGGCCTGAGACGGTTGAGGGCTTTACTACCAAGATAAAGACAGGTTTAGGGAATCTTTATATCAATGTGACTGAATACCAAGGGAGACCATTTGAGGTCTTTCCCATAATTGGCAAGAGTGGAAAATCAACTACAGCAAAAACAGAGGCCATTGGCAGGTTAGTGTCTCTTGCGCTAAGGTCGGGTGTAAGGGTGGATGATATCATTGCACAATTAGAGGGCATAGCCGGAGAGCATCCGGTTTTCCAAAAGGATGGATTAGTCCTGTCCATACCGGACGCGATTGCAAAGGTCCTTGAGGCCCGATACCTCAAAGGGAATGGAAAAAAGGTACCCCAGAAGCTAGGGTCCCTGAAGAAAGAGGTTTGCCCTGAATGCGGTGAGCCGATCAGCTATGAAGAAGGGTGCATGACCTGCCATTTTTGCGGCTATACAAAATGCAACTAACTCCCTCCCTCCTTCCGGTAACAGATCAGCCCACACCTCAGACACCGTGCTGCCTCTTTGGTAGCTGACTGCTCATCTAACCCCCGTTCAACCTCATCAAAGC
>JAFDDT010000299.1 GCA_019310725.1 Deltaproteobacteria bacterium
AGACACCCATACCCTGGACTTTGACGTTACCCTGTATTAGCAAGCAGTCAAGTTATCGTTTAGCCTTTGTGAGATGTAGTATTTGAAAAACTCTGTTCCGAGTTCCGAGTTTTGAGTTCTAAGTTGGAGGATGATTATGGCGATAATTGAAGGATTCGAGGATGTACAGGCATGGAGGAAGTGCCGAAAACTGGCGAAAACGATTTATAAACAAACTTCCCATGGTTCCTTTCCACAGGACTTCGGTTTGCGAGTCCAAATTCGGCGGGCTGCTGTTTCCGCTGTGTCGAACATCGCGGAAGGCTTTGAACGGGGCAGCAATAAGGAATTCCATCAGTTTCTGTCAATGGCGAAAGGGTCTGTAGGGGAAGTTAGATCACAACTCTATGTTGCACTGGATGTAGGGTATCTAGAACAAAAACACTTCAATCGTCTTTTTGCAATGGCGGACGTGGCAGGGCGCCTCATTGGAGGTTTCATGAGCTACTTAGAGAAATCAGATCATAAAGGGCCGAAGTTCAAAAAGACTAATAAACTCACTTGAGCGCAGCAATTAATAACTCGGAACTCGGAACTCGGAACCCATGGTATTAAAAATGGAGGTTTGCTGGATATGAAAAAAATCGTTCTCGGAATGGACGGTATGACCCTTCAGGGCCTGGTGGCCATTGCTCGTGAGGGGGCAAGAGTTGGATTAAGCAAAGAATCTGAGGAACGCATCATTAATGCCCGCAAACTCATCGAAAAGTGGGTTCAGGAAGGCAGAACTGTGTATGGGGTGACCACAGGGTTCGGGGCGCTCAGCGATGTTACCATCTCCAAGGAGGAAACCCGGCGTCTCCAGGAAAACGTGCTCATGAGCCATGCGGCCGGTGTGGGCAAGATCCTGGATGAAGAGACGGTTCGGGCCACCATGGCCCTTCGCGTCAAGGATCTGGCCAAGGGGCATTCGGGCATCAGGCTGGAGACGGTTCAGTGTCTTTTGGAACTTCTCAACTGCGGGGTCTGTCCGGTAGTGCCTGAAAAGGGATCCGTGGGGGCCAGCGGTGATCTTGCTCCCCTGGCGCATCTGAGTCTTGTGCTTATAGGCCAGGGGGAGGCTTTTCATAAAGGCCAAAGGATACCAGGGATTGAGGCCTTAAAGAAGTGTGGTATGGAGCCCCTCCAGTTGGAAGCGGGTGAGGGCCTCGCACTGGTGAATGGTACCCAGCTTATGACCGCTATCGGCGGGCTTTCGGTGTTTGATGCCATACGGCTTTCCAAAATGACTGATATTGCAGCCGCCATGAGCCTGGAGGTGCTCATGGGGAGCAGAACGGAATTCGATCCGAGGATACACCAGGTTCGGCCACACCCGGGCCAGGCCGCAGCAGCTAACAACATGGACCGGATCACCAGAGGTAGCGAAATCATCACCTCTCACAAAGACTGCTCCCGCATCCAGGATGCCTATACGCTGCGGTGTTCCCCCCAGGTGCACGGCGCCAGCAAGGATACCATCACGTATGCCAGCAACGTGGTGGAAACAGAGATGAACTCTTCCACTAATAACCCCCTCATTTTTCCGGAGTCGCAAGAGTTCCTGCTCGGAGGAAATTTTCACGGCCAACCTGTGGCGCTTGCCATGGATTTTCTGTGCATGGCTATCGCAGAACTGGCGAACATTTCAGAGAGGCGTATCGAACGACTGGTGAATCCCCAGCTCAGCGGGCTTCCTGCCTTTCTCGTGAGCGATGGTGGTCTTAATTCCGGATTCATGATTGCCCAGTACACGGCTGCATCCCTGGTATCGGAAAACAAGGCCCTCTCTCATCCTGCTTGTGTAGATTCCATCCCCACCTCAGCCAACAAGGAAGATCACGTGTCTATGGGCACCATTTCTGCCCGGAAATGCAGGGAAGTGGTAAGAAATACTGAACATGTAATTGCTATTGAGCTCCTGTGTGGTGCACAGGCCATGGATCTATTTACCAACATGAAACCAGGGCAGGGTACCATGGTGGCCTACAAGATCATCAGAGATGCCGTTTCCCACCTGGAAAAGGACCGCGTGCTGTCCAAGGATATTGAGACCGTGGCAGAGCTCATACGGACCGGAAAGATTCTGGAAAAAGTTGAAGGCGCGGTCGGAAAACTGCAGTAGAGTTCCCCTCTGGGCATTTATCCTCTAGATTTTTGAAAGGCCCTCTCGCCTGTCGGAGCGAAGCGGACTTGTCAGCCGGAATCATGGCGGAGATCCCGTTATCGGGGCTCTCCTTCGGCTTGGCTCAGGATCGCTCGAGCACACAGAGGGAGAGTTGCTTTTCCTGAAATAAATAAACAAGCCTGATCCTACCTTCAAAACGACCCCCCTTTCAATCCTTCTTGGGCAAGCCTAATAGGCCTTCAGACGTTCCCCGCAGTCTCTGTGCCCGCCGCCTGTCAGAGCGAAGCGTAAATCTCGCTATCGGGGCCCCGCCTGACCCGTGAAATTCATGATAATGACGAGCGTAGCGTATTTCACTGGGGTAGCTCCATCGGATGGTACTGGGGTGGTGAGAAAAAGGATTCTCTTAAGTGCAGGACCGTTTTTGCCGAAGAAGATATTGAGCAGAGAATTCGGAACCTGCCTGAGGGAATCATGTACAAGGTTCATTACAGAATGATTGTAGCGGGTTTGCTGGTGTGGTTATTTTCGATAAGTAATGTCGAGATCGGCTATGCCTTTAACCTTGAGGATGTCGCAGCTATTGGAGCGGCGTACATGACCCATTTGAGCCTGCATGAACTCGGACACCAGGTGGTGGCTGAAGCGGTTTCTGCAGATTCTCCCAGGATTCATTTTTTCACCCGCAAGAACGGTAGATTCTATCCTGGGATGTCCACGTACAAGAACATTCCCAAGGAATCGAAGCTGCCCTATGCAGCCGGCGGTGACCGCATGGCAGGCTATACCTTTGAATTCGCCTTGCAATCGTATCATACGAAACCAACCACCTTTAACAAGGCCTTGCTGTTTTTCACTTGCACGGATTTCTTTGCCTACACCCTGCTCGCAAATTATGTGCATCCGGAAAACGATATGTACGACCCCAACCTTATCAGACAAGAGACTGGCCTTAGCAA
>JAFDDT010000300.1 GCA_019310725.1 Deltaproteobacteria bacterium
CCTAAATCCCTAAATCTCTTTGTTAGTTACATCGCCTTAATGCACGACAACGACACGTGGTGGCGATCATGATCCCAGTGAACCGTTACGATAATGGTCTTGGTATTTGAGATCGGGGTATCATCTTTCACCACCCACACGCGATGATAGATGCCACCGGCCTGACCAGCTTCATTTATATTCACCTGTTCATGGCTTCCATTGCCCAGGTCAGCATGGGTGTATTCTTTTTGAAGGAGATCCTCCATCTTTTTCTCGGCAAGGGCAAGGGCAGCAGTTGTGTTGCTGCTCATGTAGTTTCCCCGTATGGCTGAAACCTGCATCTTGGCTACGGCGAGGAGCCCTATGGTGAGGATCATAATAGCAATGATGATTTCCACAAGGGTAAACCCGTGTTGGCTCACCTTCGCCAGAATACCCTGGCCCGCTTCATCGGGGCTGCAGGGAGCTTTATTATCCTGCTCTATAATCCTCAAAGATATCCCGCCGGTCTTCTTCATCGTGGTAATCCGATATTCCTGGTTTCAACAATCGAAGCAAGCAGTTTCCTCCTGTAACCGTCATTGAAAGGGCCGATATCGCTGCCGCCCATGCTATAGGTATCGGTGTTCAGGTAGCCCCTTAGAGGTTGAGCTGTTCTGGCAAGCAAGGAGACCTCAATTGCCCTGACATTAGCCCCACTTGTTCCTGGAGGGTTGTTTGGATCGTTAACCCATGTGCCGTTATCAAGCAGATACCGAAACTGAATATTATCAATGTTCTCTGCAATAACCTGGGCGCCCTCGTTGTTACCCAGATTCTTCCGGCACAGACAAAGACTCTGAGATTCATCGTCCACGTAGTAGATTACTACATCTGCCCTGAAGATCAAATCACCCTCGCTGTAGCTTTCTTGGAGCTCTCGCCCCGGACTGAGCTTCATCGCACCAGAGTCTTCTTCTACCCGGAAAAAATCGGCACTCGACAAATCGTTTTTTACCAGCAGTGCGCATTTGTTTTTTTTCAGATCATCAACGTCTCTTAATGAAGCGTCTATGGTGTTTCCCGTTGCATTCTCCCCGGCAGCAAGGGGTCTGCCCTTATCGCTGGCCTTGGCTATAACAATAAGATCAGTGCCATTCTTTATTTTGTCTTTATTGAGGGGTGAGTCATCGATATTATCATGGGCACAGATCAAGGGCCTGATGGTCTCCTCGTCAGTCCCATCTGGATCACACGATCCACTCAGATCATCCCAGTCCATACTGCAGCCGGACCTATCAAAATTGGTGTAATAACCACCCATCTGTATATCCCTGGTTATCATGATCATGGCTGCCCTTACATTTTGCTGCATTGCACTAATCTGATCCTGCGTCAGGAAGGAATCATGCTGGGACTTGAAGGTGAAGAATACGGCACTGAGCACGACCAAAGATATGGCCATAGCAACCAGAAGTTCCACGACGGTAAAGCCCTGTTTGTTTGATCTACTTACTACCTGCAGATTTTTCACATCTTCGTTCCTATACGGTTACCTCTAAAGTAGGCGTTCACAGGTTCAGGGTTCACCGTTCAAGGTTATCTTTCTTTCGTTGATTTTCACTAATCCTGAACCTCCTCACTCCCATGCAGCACCGGTCCATTTTCGCAATCGGATTACTCCACTACTCCGCGTACCCACCCCATAGGTGGTTGTCTTCTTCTGGTTGTCAAGATAGACATAGCCGCCTTTACAGGTTCCCCTGGGGTTGAATACTGCTACGTTACTGGTATAGCTGATATTGTCACCAGGGAAGGTATCGCCAGGAATATCGTTGGCTGCGTTTCCATGCCCATAGGCAACACCGCTTTTGTAGTTACGCAGATCTACGGTCCTTTCGGCCACATCGTCGCCCCCCATTCCGGCAGGGCCATCCCATGTATTATTAGCGCCGTTGTCTGAACATACGAAATATCTTCCGGGTGTCACGCCCGTATCAAACACAATCGCCCAATTAGCGTTATTTTTAAGAGCGGCAATCCTGGCCAGATGCATGTTTGAAGACAGGTCTCTGGCCGCATTTTTGAGTCGGTAATCAGGGAGCCATCTGATAAATCCTGGAACGGCAATGGATGCAAGAATTCCCAGTATCACAAAGGTAAATAGCAGCTCAAATAGGCTGAAACCGCCTTTTCTCATCATGCATATCTCTGTGCGGTAACTTCTTTCCTAAAGGAGGAAGACGGATATCAAATGGTGCATTTTATAATGTTTCATGAAAAGCGAGATTTTTGTTGTGTTACTATTACAAAAAAAACCTTTGAGGTCAAGATGATGATAGAATAGAGTTAGGCGTTGACACGTTCAGAGTTGACCGTTCGGCCTGCGACGAGCTCAGCCGAGTTAAGTTACCTTTGTCCAGGCTGTTGCCGAAATCCCTTTTCTCTGAGTCTAAAACGTTTTTTGATAAATCTAGGGCTCGCTTCAGGCGATGTCAAAACTCACCCTTGGGGCTCAAACAGTTGACATCGCTCATCTTCCACTTCGCCAAGATTTCTTGGCAAGAAACGTTTTAATGACCGCTCAAAGGGATTTGCGTTTGGGCAACAGCCCGTCCGCCGTAATACTATGGATGGCGGGCAGGCGGGTTTGCGGTGAACCTTGAACGGTCACGAATCCTAGTACCGTGGGTATTTAAACTATGTGGGGCATAATCCAAAAAAAAGACACCCATACCCTGGACTTTGACGTTACCCTGCGTGGGTATTGTATCTTCTTGATTATCCTTTGTTTGTTGAGTATACTAGATCCCTTTAGAAAGGGAGATCTCGTTGTTTATCACCTTTGAAGGAATAGATGGTTGCGGAAAAACCACACAAGTCTCCCGGTTTGCGGCAACCCTCAGAAAAACGGGAATACCAATACTGGTTACACGGGAGCCTGGTGGAACGGAGATTGGTCAGGCTATCAGGGATATCTTGCTCGAAGTGGATAATACCAATATCGCTCCCCTGGCAGAGCTTTTCCTGTATGCAGCAGACAGGGCTCAGCATGTGACAGAGGTAATCAAGCCAGCTCTTGAGGCCAACAAGTGGGTTATCAGTGATCGATATTTTGATGCGACAACAGTCTATCA
>JAFDDT010000301.1 GCA_019310725.1 Deltaproteobacteria bacterium
TTTGTTGTGGAGAAGGATGACCTGGATAGAATGTTGGAATACCATACTTCACGAAGAATTGATCCACATGCAGCTCCACGGAATTACGAGTTCAAGTTCATTGATAAAAGGGGTACTGTTAGAGACATTTTTGCAACGGTTGCAGTGATTCCGGGAACAAAAAAGAGCGTGGGGTCTTTTTTAGACATAACCGAGCGTAAGCGGAATGAAGAAGCCTTAAAGAGATCGGAAGACCAGCTCCGGTTTCTCTCCGCCCAACTCCTGAACGCTCAGGAAAAAGAGAGAAGGCGGATTGCACAAGAGCTCCATGATGGTATTGGACAGATCTTGAGCGCTATCAAATTTGGTGTGGAGGATGCCTTGCATCGAATGGGTGAAGGTGTAACTGTACCGGGCGGCAAAACATTGGAAGCTATCATTCCGGTGGTTCAAAATGGGGTTGAAGAAGTGCGCCGGATCTGTATGGATTTGCATCCGTCTATCCTGGATGATCTGGGGATTTTATCTACCATTTCCTGGTTTTGTCGTGAATTCCAGTCGATATATTCAGGTATCCGCATCGAACAACAGATCGATATTCACGAACATGACGTGCCCAATGTTTTGAAGATTGTGATCTACAGGGTCTTGCAGGAGGCGCTGAATAATATTGCAAAACACAGTGAGGCAGACCTCGTGCACCTTACTCTAAAGAAAACGGGCGACACCATGGAATTGGCTATTAAAGATAACGGTCGAGGATTCGACCTGGAAGATACATCGGCTCGCGAGACTTCCAGGCGAGGACTGGGGCTGGCCAGCATGAAGGAGCGGGCTGAATATTCAGGTGGGTCTTTTTCTGTTGAATCCCTCAGCGGAACAGGAACCACTGTTCGGGCATCATGGCCGTGTGCCTGAATCCCACCTTGTCACCAATCCTTTTTCCAGGGCATAGGCGGTCAATGCAGAGACATTGTGGAGGTCCAATTTCCTCATAAGATTGGAACGATGAGTCTCTACAGTCTTGACGCTGAGACACAGGTAGTCAGCAACCTGTTTGTTCGTGTATCCCTCAGCAATCAGCTTGAGGATTTCCCGCTCCCGGTGGGTGAGGGTATCCCATACTGATTGGGGTGGTCCGGTTTTTTTCCCTTCCAGGTACCCATCAATCACCGTCTCTGAGATGCCAGGGCTCAGAAACCGTTTCCCCCTCAAAACGCTCTGAAGGGCCATCAGCAGCTCTGCGTGAGTAGTATCCTTTAAGATATATCCGTCGGCGCCAGCCTGGAGGGTCGCCAGAACGTATTCCTCAGTTTTGTGGACCGTGAGGGCCACAATCTTAATGTGTGGAAACTGGCGCTTGATCTCTCTGAGAGCGTCTAAACCGCTCATCCTCGGCATAGAGAGATCCATCAAGATGAGATCAGGCCTGGTCGTTTCAACGCACTTGATGGCAGCACGGCCGTCCTCTGCCTCCCCGACAATCTCAAAATCTGGACTCGAAGATAGCAGTGCCCGCAGCCCCTCTCTGAGTATGGTGTGGTCTTCCGCTATGATTACTCTCTTTTTTGCTGCCATAAAAGATACCCCCACGCCTCCCGGTCACGGGAAATACAGCATGATACCCCACCAAATACAGCATGTACCCTATTTACTATAGCGATACCTGGCCATAATGTAAAGGGGAGAGAATTCAGTTCCTCTTATTTGCGAGGGACAAACACAGCTCGGTTCACCATTAAGGTAATCGCTACCTGGAGTAAGCCACTATGTTCAGAGCACTGATCGTTGAGGACAATACCATTTTCCGGCAATCACTCAAGGAGATGATAGTGAGGCACTTTCCCTTTATGCTCATCGATGAGGCAGGGGATGGGAAGGAGGCTAGAGAAAAGGTCCGCACTTTGTGCCCGGATCTCATCTTTATGGACATTAAGTTGCCGGGAGAAAGCGGCCTGGAGCTCACTAAAGCTATAAAAACGCGGCACAAAAAGACAATCATTATCATGCTTACAAACTACGATTTGCCGGAATACAGGCGCGCTGCCTACCGATGCGGAGCCAGCTATTTTATCGCAAAGGGCTCATCCACCAGAGGTGAGGTTGTGGGCATGGTGGAGTCTATCTTGTCAGATCTGGGCTTTGATTCCAAGGGCCAAAAGGGGACGGCGAGGCCTTGAAAAGGGCAGATCCGGATCAAAATACAGGATTTGCCACCAGAAAATACAGGCTTCACCTCATTTACTATTCAGAGAATTTCATTAGCTTTTAAGTAAAAGATCGCAAACAATAAAATAAACAAAAGAGAGGAGGAGAAAATGAGAATAAGAGATATTATGAGTACCAATGTGGTAAGCGTTGACGAGAAAACCTTGGTTGACGATGCAAAAAAGATCATGGAGGCCCATAGAATCAGAAGACTGCCGGTTATGAAAAAGGATAAACTGGTCGGCCTGGTAACCAAGCACATGCTTCTAGAGGCAGCACCCTCGCCTGCCACATCTCTGAGCATACATGAAGTGCATTACCTTTTGGCTAAAATGACTGTCAAAGATATCATGGTCAAGGACCCCTATACTATCTCTCCTGATATTCCTGTCGAAGAGGCCTTGCAATTGGGGCAAGAAAAGGGCTATGGCGCTTTTTTGGTAGTAGAAAATGGTAGACTTGTTGGTGTTGTTACTGAATCAGATATCGTGAGGATTATGACAAGGCTTTTGGGGGTAAGAGAAAAGGGAAAGAGAATAGATATAAAGGTTTCTAAAAAATTTGGTAATTTTCAAAGAATAATGAAAATCCTTGATGAGAACAAAACGGTCTTGTTGAGTTTAATAACCCTCAAGGAGCCTGAGGAAGAGGACTGGCTTACAATTCTAAGAGTAAAGAGCGAAGATGCTGAGCCAATAGCAAAAAAGCTCAAATCCTCCGGCCTTGATGTCACTTATGTGGGTTAGAAATTGGGGAAAAGGCAGGCAAACACAAAAAATCCAATGAACCCATTAAGAGGAACGACATGGAAAAAAAGAAAGCCCTCGTAATTGATGACGAACAGATCGTGTTAGATAGTGTTAGTGCATTACTTGTGGATGAGAACTATGAGGTAGATGTCTCGCTGAG
>JAFDDT010000302.1 GCA_019310725.1 Deltaproteobacteria bacterium
TTACTACGGTTATGCCCGGCTAACAGGTGCCGTAGATTTTTTCTTCGGAACCTCGAAAGAAAACGCACAATGTCTATACGATGCATTAGAGGAATTCTGGGGAGGAGATATCCCGGGGTTAGATTCATTTGAGGGAGTGATGCAATCCGGGACTATCTTGCAGTTCGGTGTGCCACCAAACAGAATTGATCTGGTAAACCGCATTGACGGCGTCACCTTCGAGGAAGCGTGGACGGGCAAGACGACAACGAGCATCGAGATTTCAGGTGAATCAATTCCTGTCCATTTCATAGGCTTAGACCAACTGATAACAAATAAAGAGGCGATTAAGAGACCCAAAGACCTCGAGGATTTAAAATACCTGAAGAAAGCAAAGGAAAACAATCCTTCGTGAAGATCAAGGGTATTGGGCCAAAAGCCTTTGATGCCAACAAAGATGTAATCACGGTGGAATAGTCGGTCGCAAGTTTAGCTCCTGAGCCGTTTCAATAGGTTCCGCAATGCCGATCTCGGCAAGCATGTGGCAGATCTGCTTGATATGGAATACATGCCTACGATGATGACCTATGGTTTGAGACGACTGCTCCGCAAAGGAACAATTTGTCTGATACCCCATACGCGGCACGTTTAAGTGCTTGACAGATATAAGAATGTGAGAGATATTTTGAACTTAAAGTAACGAACATACCAACGTCCGCCATTAGGCGCTTTTCTAGTAAAGTTATTGATTACAAGAACTTAGTTCGCTTCGCTCACAATTGGAATAATGGAATGTTGGAACAATGGAATAATGGGTTATGGGAAAGTGGAGCAATGCGTCTATTTGCTAATTTTTTCTTGAAAACGNNTCTAAGAATCAATATCCCAATATTCCACCATTCCATTACCCCATCTGGCCTACATGGAACATGTTCCATATAAAAATACTGTTATTTCAACAAGTTATAGAAATTCCGATACATTAATTTATTGGGGTGAAAAAGATAAACGTTATTTGGTAGAGGTTCCTGAGCTCCCTGGTTGCATGGCTGATGGTGAAACGTATCAAGATGCAATAAGAAACGCGGAGATTGTAATCTCAGAATGGATCGAAACTGCTCAGAGCGCAGGCAGGGAAGTACCTCAGCCAAAAGGTAGATTAGCTTATGCCTAATAAGTCAAAGCATTCTTCTCCCTCAGCTTCGCGCCATGTGCTCTATCCTTTGTACTATGCTCCAATAACTATGAGCTAGTTTGTCTCTTGCCTTTCCCTTATAAGCTTTCAGCTATGAGCTATCAGACGCTATCAGACACCAGCTATTTTCGCTATGCCCTCAGCGGCATGCGCTATGCGCCCTGAGCTTTCAAATTCTAGCGAAGAGCTATGAGCTATAATGCAGTTAAATAGTGATGTCCCTCAGTGTTGTAACAGTAATGAGAACCAGATGAAAAAGGCCCTAACCAAGAATCAGATAAGTGCATTATCTCAATATCTGACTATCTTGAGAACCAAGTTTAAGGAGAAAATTGTAGATGTCTTACTTTTTGGCTCTGTGGCTAGGGGTGAGCATGATGAGGAATCGGATATGGATATCCTGGTTATCGTTGAGAACGGGGATGCTCAATTCCGTGAGGAGGTCAGTATGGCTTCCTATGAGCCAATGTTGAGAAACGATGTGGTGATGTCTTCCTTGGTGATGGATAAGGACATGTATAATTGGCACAGAAAGTATAAAGACCCCTTGTACAATATGATTAAAAGAGAAGGTATTGGTCTGTGGAAGAAGCCACCAAGATTCTTATCAATGTCAGAGTAGAGAGCGCTGACGAGGACTTGGAGACAGCTAAGGAACTATTGAAACTGAATAGGTATAGAGCTGCTGTAAATAGGGCGTACTATGCGATATACAGCACAACAAATGCTGTTCTTTTGAGCAAGCATATAGAGAGAAGTAAACACTCTGGTGTTGAAGCAGCATTTATTCAGAATTTTATAAAAACCGGACTCTTTGGGATTGAGTTCGGAAAAATGTTCAATTACATCAGGAAAAAGAGGGAGGAATGTGATTATAGTTCAAGAATCAAAATAGACAGGGAAACAGCGGAGAAGATTGTAGAGGATTCGGAGAAATTCATCAGGCGTATGAAAGAATATCTGAGGGAGATGGGAGCAATCAAATAAAGAAACCTCCTGTCCCTAATCACTGGCTGCATTTGTTGAAATTAGAGAGCCCATTGTCTTTTCCGTGCATCCTCGCACACGGCAAAAGATAGATGAGTTTGGTCTTGACAATCCGCAATCTAAAATCCACAAATCTGCAATTTATTGATCCTGTAGGATACCTGGATATGCTGGTACTTGAGCAAAATGCGCGCCTGATCCTCACTGACTCCGGTGGGATACAAAAGGAGGCATATTTCTTCGGTGTGCCTTGCATAACCTTAAGGCCGGAAACGGAATGGGTAGAAACTGTGGAAACAGGCTGGAATGTTGTGGTCGGGGCAAAAAGAGAAAAGATTGTTGAAGCAGTCGGGTGTTTGAACACGGACAACCCTCGTCCGGAACTCTACAGCGATGGCAGGGCGGCGGAGAAGATAGTCCAATACCTAGCAGCCATTTCCACCAAACAGATTCACCCCATGGTATCGTGAAACTATTCCATCAGGGCCAAACACACCGGAAAGAAGGCGTTATTATGCAATTGATTCCTATTTTTTAGTACCCCGTCCGCTTGCGGCGGGCAGGTTCATTGAATGGGAAGTAAATGCAGATGGTTATGAAGAGCAGATCATTATCCCGAAGGAGCAGAGGGATCTTGCTGCCGAAGAAGGGATCGGCACGGAAAATAAGCAGAAGGTAGCCGTGCGGATAATGAATCTAAACAGTGGAGAGACCTACACAGGCCGCCTGGTCATCACCGAAAATCACCAGACCCGCCCCCCCTGCCATCGCCTGGCGCAGGATACAGCTTCAATCCTGGCATACGTGGCAATGGCGGGCAGGTGCCACTGCGAGACCAGGCCTCCTTACAAGCGTACATGACTCACGTGTGAAAGCGATGCAGGTAGGTAAACTGTGACTGGTATGGCACGAGCGGGCAGGTTTACCTTCCAACAGAAATCCAGAAGATGCTGGAAGACGCAGGGCGAATAAGGATACAACTGCTGTAGGAAGAAAAGATGAAGGGACCTGACCCTAACCTCTAACCGGAGATCCGATGGAAGTCAGTATTTCCGATTTAATCTGGGACACATCCATCTACCCCAGAGCAGGGAAGAGCGAAAAAACCATTAATGCGTATGTTGAGGCCCTTGCGATCGGCGCGAAATTTCCGCCAATCAAAATTCAGAGAGTCTTTAACTATCCGGATGGCAATGAGCCAACCGAAGCGACCATAATCCTGGATGGCATCCACCGATGGTTGGCATTCAGGGAAAAAGGAATCAAAGAGATATCGGCGGTTGGATGGAAAGACAAACCCCTTGACTACGAAAAAAACAAAACAGCGCTTCTCCTTGAATCAGCTGAATGCAACATCAGCCATGGAGACAGATTAAGCCCGGGCGATAAAAAGCGGATTGCCCGTGAGATTGCATCAACAGACACGGAATGTGGGTGGACAGAATCAGCCCTTGCGGAAAAACTGGGCGTTATCCAGCAAACTGTAAACACATGGATATCCGATATCCGTGCCCGGCAGAAAGCAAGCAGAAACACCATTATTATCCGACTGAGCCGTCTTGGATGGCCTCAGGAGAAGATCGCGGAAGAGGTGGGATTAAATCGAAGTGTAATTTCAAGAATTGTGCAAAATACCGAACTTAGTTCGCTTCGCTCACAATTGGAATAATGGAATGTTGGAACAATGGAATAATGGGTTATGGGAAAGTGGAGCAATGCGTCTATTTGCTAATTTTTTCTTGAAAACGA
>JAFDDT010000303.1 GCA_019310725.1 Deltaproteobacteria bacterium
CTAGTTCATATTATTTGATATTTGATAGAAAGAACACATTTATTAAAAGCGCAAGTTATTTTCCATTATAGTGCCGACGCGTCGGCATAGTGGAGCTTTTTGCGAAACCATCAATTATTATCCATCGATACCAATAAAAATATCATGACTATTTTTTATTCTGGCAATCTGGACAAATACCAAAAAAATCAAGCCGATGGTTGAGTATACGAAAACCCGTATCTTGAGCTAACTGCTGAGTCATGTCCGCTAAGGTAGTAAGGTCAGGATCAACAATTTTCCTGCAGTTGATACATATTAAATGGGGATGAGGATAGGGCTTGTTTCCATCATAGCGGTTGCTCCCGTCGGCAAATCCGATTTCAAGTACCTCTTTCAGCTCTTTCATAAGGGTCAGAGTCTTATAAACAGTAGCCAGACTGGTCGTAGGAAAATCCACCTTGACCTGTTCATAGATGTTTTCAATGCTTGGGTGTCCCTCGCTAAAAGCTAAAATCTTAAGAATAGCCAGTCGTTGCGGGGTAATTCGGCATTCATTTTCCTTTAATTTCTTGACCATTTGGTCAAGACGTGTTTCCGGATCGGCCATAGGTACGATTTCACCAGTTTGGATCGTTTATGAGGGCTTGGCGGCACTTTTCTAACGATATGGCTTCTTATATGATAATCATTATTAGTAAATATATAATTGAAAATCATTTGTCAAGAAGTTAATTGCTGCTGGTCGGGGCAGACGTTTGAGCAACGGCCCGTCATGAGGTGACCCCGGTTCATCAGTCATAGGACAAACGAATTTGTTCATTCGCTAATGTTGGTTGAATGATTTTTTTCCACTCAGGATCATTCCATGTCCCCAATTGATCGTGCATATTTAGGTATTTTTGAGGTATAGGATGAGTGCCATAAACGACTTCGAGGCCATATTTTGTTTTGATATAATCACCAAAATAAGTGATATGAGGACATGGTGGATACCCTACAACGAGCCCGGTGGCAAGATGTATCACATCTGCTCCGTTTCCCATCATTTCATCCACAGCATATTCAACATTGCCACCAGGGCACCCATCGCAGGTAGTATAGCCGACAACTTCAACTTCCACATTCTCGTATCGACTAAATGCACCTTCCCTGTTCCGCAATGACCTGAAACATTTACCTCCCGCGCACCTGTGGTAGCGGTCACAAATGATTATTCCAATCCTTGTTTTTTCTTTCATGTCGTCTCCTTAGAATTGGGGTCAAATCTTTACTTTTGCATTTTTCGGGATCGGACTTGTCTTGACTCAATCAGTCTTGACGTTAAGCTAAAGCCTAGGATCAGAATAACTGTGCGGCGCTTTTGCAAAGTCAAGCTGCCAAGGGCTACCAGAAAGGGAGCAATGAGTCCCTGGTGCCATAGAGACAAAACTAGCCCCTCCGGGTTTAGGAGGTCTACTGACCCGTTTGGAGCTGCGGCGTAATGAGTACATCGATTCGGCGGTTGATAGCACGGCCTTCTGCGGTTTCGTTTGATGCCAAAGGCTGCTCGGATCCGTAACCAATGGCAGAGATTGCGTCATATGCTAAGGTCCCATTTGCCACAAGATATTCGCGAACAGCTTCTGCTCGTGACTGAGATAAGTGTTCGTTTATCGCGTCTGAACCTGTGCTGTCCGTATGCCCTTCAATAATAACATCCGGCTCACCAAAGGTGCGAATGGCTCGCTGAACCTTGCTAAGCAGCCCATAGTTGCTGGGCATGATAAAGTCTTTGCCAACGGGAAACTGAATGGCCCTTAAACGAATTACCAGTCGATTTCCCTGTCTATAGACTTCCGCCTCATCCGTACTAAAGTAGCCTTGGACCTCACTGAACAGTTGTTGAAACCGCTTTTCTGCAGCCAGGCGTTCTTTTGCGGCTTGTTCTTTGCGGGTCTTTCCCTCTAAGGAGGCAATCTGTATCTGCATATATTCCAGGTCTGCCTGCTGAGTTTTCACTTTACGGACCATGAATTTGTGATTTTTCTGGAGGGCGGTAATAGAGCCGAGAATGTTTTCGACCTGCGTCTCGAAAGCTTGGTCACGCATATCCGGAGCAGAGAGTTCCCTGGCCATTTTATACAGCATTCCTTCGAACCAGAGTGTGATCTGCTCGGGCTGCATCGTTTGAATTTTCTTGCTCTGCTGTATCACTTGAACAAGTCGTCGAGCCTGAAAGAGTGCCTCACTTGCCTGTTCATGGATCTTTTCTTTTTGGTAACGGTGTTCGGAAATAAATGCATCAACATCCCTCAATTTGTCTTGTGCAACTTTGAACGTGTTTGGTGCAATTTTTCTTGCATCGCTGTGTTCCGCTTCGTCGATGAGCTTACGAACCTCGTCGAGGACCCTTTTGATCGCTCGCAACTCAAGTTCGTCAAAACTTCTGATGACTTTTACCCTATTTTTTTGGGCCCAACGCAGGTTGTTTTTCTCAACCGCTTTTGTGAGTTCGAGGAATTGCTCTTCCGCTTCAGCATAATCTGCTCCCAAGCTGGTGGCGCCTGCAGCACGAGCACGGTCACGAGCTTTGATGACACCTGACAATTCGGTTCTCACTAGGTTACCCACCTCTTTCGCACGCTGGAGGTGGGCTCGTCCGGAGGCAATCTTCTTCAAGATTTCAGAAAGCTCATCTTCAAGCTCCAGAGCTTTCCTGGCCTCATAGAGAGAGGTCTCGGCCTTGGCAAACCAGGTTGGTGCCATGACATTGAGTTGATTGTTTCTTGCATTTTCGACATCTTTATCTAAGCGGTTAACCTGCCCTACCAGACTTTCTGAGGTGGTAACTGGCTCCATCTCCAGCGGCTTCCCTGCACAGGCACCCAGGAAACACACTGCCGCAGTGAGCACTGCGGCGATTTCTATTTTTTTCCTAACCAACATCGATTTACTCCTTTCCACTGCCTTGAGTCAAAAAAGAGGAAGGGGAACCGGATACTTGAGTCTTGGAAGGACTATTTCTTTGTTATCAGGAAGTCGTCGCGTCTGTTCTTGGCCCAAGCATCTTCACTATGACCGCAAGAGGTCTCTCCTCGCCATAGCTTAGCGTCACCATCCTGTCAGGAGATATTCCGAGCGAGACCAAAAATCGTTTGGCGCTATTAGCCCTTCTTTCTCCCAGGGCAAGATTGTACTCGTTGCTACCTCTTTTATCACAGTTACCCTCAATCCTTATGTGGATACTGGTATTATCTTTGAGAAATTCTGCCTTTTTCTCAAGGACGGACCTATATTCTTTTCTGATGGAAGACTTATCAAAATCAAAATAGATTGACTCTGCCTCAAATTTTACGGCCGCTCTTTCCTGCCACGCATTTGCCTCAGCTTCCCCCTTCTTTG
>JAFDDT010000304.1 GCA_019310725.1 Deltaproteobacteria bacterium
GTTAAGATCTGGTTTAGTTTCCATAAATGGTGCCTAAGTGCTTCGATTCGCAAATATAGTCACGTATCTAAACGAGAAATATCCAAACAAATACTTACTCCATTCGGCCTCGAGCTCATGGCCGAGGGCAGCACTTAGTCCCGAGTGAATAAATACGTTACCGTATTTATGAATCGAGGGACTAAGTCCCCGATCAAACCAAAGTTTGTTCCATAGGCAGGCATGTTAACAAGATCTTTACATGATCCTCATGCAATGCTAACATATTTATAATAAACAAAATTTTGGAAGTATGTCATTCTAGTGAGCATATTCTCATGGCAAAAGAAAAAATCCTCGTGGTAGACGATGAAGAAGATATCCTGGAGTTGCTCAAATTCAATCTTTCAAGAGAGGGCTATCAGGTCTCGTGCGCAGCATCGGGTGAGGAGGCCTTAACTCAGGTTCGCTCCAAAGCCCCTGATCTTATGGTGCTGGATCTGATGCTCCCAGGCATAGATGGTTTAGAAGTCGCCAAGAGTCTTAAGCAAGATCCCGAGACCAAGAATATTCCTATCGTTATGCTGACAGCCAAGGGCGAGGAAGCAGACATAGTAACAGGTCTGGAGCTTGGCGCTGACGATTATATCACCAAACCGTTCAGCCCGAGGATTTTGGTAGCGAGAGTAAAAGCGGTTTTACGGAGGAAGACAAAAGAGCTTCCAGACGAAACATCAGTCCTTCGTGTTCACGATCTTGAGATTCATCCCGGACGTCACGAGGTGCTTGTTAATGGCAAGCCCATCCCATTGACCTTCACGGAATTTGGAATCCTCAGTTATCTGGTTAGAAGGCCAGGATGGGTCTTCACTCGCTCCCAGATCGTTGATGCCGTTCGAGGTCAAGACTATTTTGTCACGGATCGTTCGGTGGATGTTCAGATCGCTGGACTGCGGAAAAAATTAGGCCCGGCTGGTAGGTACATCGAAACAGTCCGGGGCATTGGGTATCGACTCAAGGCATAACCCATGGCTAAAAAGAAACGGCTGCTCTGGCAACTCTTCCCATCCTATCTTCTCATTACCCTTATATCTCTCTTGATAGTAACATGGTATGCATCAAGATCCCTAAAGCACTTCTTCCTTGAACAAACCGCCTCAGACCTTGAGGTGCGAGCCCATCTTTTGGAGAAACAGATTCTGGAGTATCTCAACCCTCTGGATGCAGAGAGCGCTGATCTTTTGTGCAAGGAAACCGGGAAACGTGCTTCGACTCGTATCACTATCATTCTCCCATCCGGTGAGGTCATTGGTGATTCTGAGGAAAATCCCGCGAACATGGATACCCACATAGACCGCCCTGAGGTCATCCAGGCCCTTTCAGGTCGTTTAGGGACATCCATAAGATATAGCCGCACACTTGAAAAAAACATGATGTATGTGGGGGTTCCCATTAAAAATAATAGCCAAATCCTTGCGGTCGTTCGTACCTCCATCCCGGTGAGTGCCATAGACGAGGCCCTTAAGAGCATCCAGAATAAGATCTTAATTGGGGGGCTAATCATAGCGGCAATCGCTGCGATCCTCAGCTTGCTGATCTCTCGCAACATTACTCGTCCCATTGAACTAATAAAGAAATGGGCAGAGTCCATTGCCCAGGGTGAATTCCAGTCCAGACCACCACTCGATGGATCGGAAGAAATAAGCGGGCTTTCTCAGGCAATGAACCAGATGGCCATTCAGCTTCGTGACCGCATTGATACCATCATGCGCCAGCGAAACGAAATTGAAGCCATGTTCTCAAGTATGATTGAGGGGGTCATTGCCGTAGACACGGAAGAGCACATCATCAGCATGAACCAGGCTGCTGCAAAGATGTTTGCCTGCAATCCGTCTGAGGTGCAAGGTCGAAGTATTCAAGAGGTGATAAGAAATACCATCATGCACCAGTTTGTGAAAGACGCCTTATCCAGCCAAGAGCCGGTTGAAAAGGATATAAATCTCTACTCGGATGGTGAAAGAATTCTTAACACGCACGGTACAGTTCTCCGTGATGCGAATATGGGCCGTATTGGTGCACTTATTGTTTTCAACGATGTGACTCGCCTCAGAAGACTTGAAAATATCCGTCGCGATTTTGTGGCCAACGTCTCCCATGAGATCAAAACCCCTATTACGGCCATAAAGGGCTTTGTGGAGACCCTCCGCTATGGCGAAGTAAAGAATCCTGAGGAGGCCAAGAGGTTTCTTAACATTGTTGGAAAACACGTCGATCGCCTCGAGGCTATCATCGAGGATCTTCTCACCCTGTCTAAGATCGAGCAGGACACTGAGAGAGAAGAAACCGTTCTTACTGAAGGGAGGATTAAGGATGTGCTTCAAATTGCGATTCAGCTCTGCGTCACCAAAGCAACTGCCAAGAATATACAAATCAGGCTTTCTTGCAAACAAGCAATAACGGCAAAGATCAATTCTGCACTCATTGAACAGGCTGTCATAAACCTCCTCGATAACGCCATCAAGTACAGCGATGCACACAGTGTAGTACAAGTCAGGGCGAGGCAAACAGAGCGTGAGACCATAATCGGCGTTCATGACCAGGGCTGCGGCATAGACAAAGAACATCTGCCCCGGATCTTTGAGCGGTTTTATCGTGTTGACAAGGCAAGAAGCCGAAAAATGGGTGGCACAGGTCTTGGCCTGGCCATCGTCAAACACATCACCCAGGCCCATGCGGGCCGAGTCTCGATAGAAAGTACCCCTGGAAAAGGGAGCATCTTTGAAATTCATCTGCCCAGGGCATAGGACTGTGATAACCACAATACGATCAGGCTTATGGATCCAGCCAGGGCTTTTCTTGAGCCCAGGGGGGTGCCGACCTCAGTACCCTGGCCCAATGTAGGAGAGCAACGGAGCGGCAAAAACGCCAGCATTTTTTAAAACAGGTTCTCGCTTGACACACTAGCCACCTTTCTCTATACTCCCTTGCCCATAAAGTGCCTTTCTGTTCTGTGTCTTGGGGTAACGCTGAAATCAGTAGACTCAAATTACGC
>JAFDDT010000305.1 GCA_019310725.1 Deltaproteobacteria bacterium
TTGATGAAAAGGGAAATATCGTAAGCATGACGATTGAGCATGCTAAAGCCAATGCAGGGCTCTGGGAATTCTCATATCAAGAAATGTCTCAACAAACCGCTTGGAAGGTGCCGAACCAATCAGTGTAGCTGACCGCGTATAGATCGCGGTTTTACGTAAAAGCCATGCAGACTTGATACTCCCTTGAGCCGCAGCTCACTTCCATCATTCGTCGCTTGACAAATCAGAAGTAAATACGTACAATTGTACCCATGAAAATAATCGCTGACACAAATACATTTATAGCCGTTGCCTTAAATGAGCCCGAAAAAGACAGAATCATTCGACTTACTGAAGGCCATGACCTAATTGCAATGATGAAAAAAAGTGCTTTAAAGAAAGAGGAAGTAGCCACAGCGTGGGAAGCTGTGCAACAAATACCGGTTGATTTGAGGCATACCGAGATAAAATCTGCATTAAAACTCGCGATAAAATATAACATATACGCATACGATGCATATTTTTTGAAATGCGCTGATAACCTCCGAAGCCCGTTGCTTACCCTCGACCTTGGCATGAAAAGGGTTGCACGGGAAATAGGAATTACAATTTTGGAGTAAAATATTATGAAAGTATATACATATTCTGAAGCAAGACAACGTCTTGCCGATGTTCTTAATATCGCCAGAACTGAAGAGGTGGTTATTAAGAGGAGAGGCGGAGAAACCTTTTCAATTATTTTTAGGAAAAGTACAAAATCACCATTTGACGTTCCGGGTATTAAAACCAAAGCAACCACGAAAGATATTCTTGAGGCGGTTAGAGAATCCAGAGAACGATTTGCCGAACAAGGCGTTGAAGATTGACGGGCAGGGACGAGCGGCTTTGCTTTAATCAGTGTCCTGGCTTTTCGAATTTCCTCTGCATTACCACTTCCTTGCACCCTGCCCGCAACTTAACTTGGCTCAAATTGGCATTGACATTGCCCTCGATAAGTAATAGTATTACCAGTAATAATAACTACTGGAGGTTAAGTTATGAGAGTAACTACAAAAGGCCAAGTCACAATCCCCCAACAGATTCGCGAAAAATTGGGTATAACGCCGTCCACAGAAATTGATTTTGTTGAGAAAGGAGACCATGTATATTTAGTGAAAAAAAGGGGGAGAGGAATCGCAACCCGTAAATTCAAAAAATTACGTGGGGTTGCAACCGTCAAAATGACAACAGATGAGATTATGGCCTTAACGAGGGCAGACAGATGAAGGGCCTTCTTGTCGACTCTAATGTCATTCTCGACATTTTCCTTGATGATCCCAATTGGGCTGATTGGTCTGAATCAGCCTTGGCAGAATATAGTGTTGATACTAATCTTTATATCAACTCAATTGTGTATACTGAAGTCTCAATTGGTTTTGAAAAAATAGAGGAATTGGAGTCAGTTCTGAATAAAAGCGGTTTCCAGATGCTGGAAATTCCCAAAGAGGCTCTGTTTTTGGCTGGAAAAGCTTTTCAAAAGTATAGGAGGGGCAGAGGACTGAAGAGGTCCCCCTTACCTGATTTCTATATTGCAGCACAAGCGGCTATACTTGATATGGAATTAATCACACGAGACGTATCCAGATATCGCACCTATTTTCCGTCAGTCAGATTGATCAGTCCCTAGCTACTATAGGTCCGCTACGTCAAACAAGCCCTTGAACGCAGACTGGGTTTCGCTGCCGCTTCCTCCAGCTGGTTAAGGGCAGCGTTAGGGTGCGACACGAGGTCGCATAGTTGAGTGTATTCGATTAGTTATTGTAATAGCCGGCATGTTCCTGCCGGTCCCTACGCGGGCGTGCTTGCCATGCGTTGTGTGGTTGGTGCGAAGCCCCACGGACAATGTGCCGAATTGGGTTCAAATGGTGACAGGTGTTAGAAGTAATGCTTTCACATCCCTTGCTCAGCAAATCCGGGGAAACTGCTCGCCGCTTAACGGTTCAAGAAGCCTATGGCCCTTTATCCTGGTTTTCAGAATAACCTTTCCCTGGTTTTTATCCACAACGTTGCCTATTATCGCTGACTCCCTGCCTAGAGGATCTCTCTTCATAGCCTCAAGAACGCCTTCAGCCTTGTCCTGAGGTGCAAAGGCAACGAGTTTTCCCTCGTTGGCGAGATAGTAAGGATCAAAACCAAGCAGGTCGCATACACCTCTTACCTCTTCTCTGACTCTTATCCTTTCCTCATCTACGATAATTCCTACCCCTGAGGCATTTGCAATCTCCCACAGCACAGTGGCAAGCCCTCCTCTGGTCGGGTCCCGTAAGGCATGGATACCATTATTGCATGCATCCAACATGGCGTGAACAAGGCCGTTTAAGGGGGCACAATCGCTCTTTATCTCTCCCTTCAATGAAAACTCTCCCCGTGCAAGGAGTATCCCTATCTCATGGTCACCTATGGGGCCGTTAATTATTACCACATCACCGGGCATTGCATGAGAGCCACTTATATCAACCCCTCCAGGGACAATGCCAACTCCGGACGTGGTGATAAAAAGCCCTTGCGCAGCGCCATGCTCCACTACCTTGGTATCTCCAGCTACTACATTTACCCCTGCTTCCAGCGAAGCCTTGTCTATCGAGGAGAGCACGGTCTCAAGGTCTTCTATCGCAAAACCCTCTTCCAGGATAAAAGAGGTTGAAATCCCAACAGGCCTTGCCCCTACCATGGCAAGGTCATTTACCGTTCCACAAATAGAAAGCCTTCCGATGTCGCCACCTGGAAAAAAGAGCGGCTTTACCACATAAGAATCAGTGGTAAAGGCAACCTTGGATCCCTCTGTGCGAATTACGGCACTGTCATCAAGGGAACCAAGAATCTCATTATCCAGAAAGGGAAGAAAAACCTCTTTAACCAGGTCACAACTCAATTTTCCCCCTGCCCCGTGGCCGAGGAGTATCTTGTCTTCCTTCATTTAAAAACTCCATACCTGTAGAAGGCAGCACAACTTCCTTCTGATGATACCATGCAGGGCCCTACAGGGCCTTCAGGGGTACAGGTGCTGCCGAAAAGGGGACAATCAGGGGGACTTATAAGTCCCTGAAGGACATCAGCGCACCGACAGCCCGGAGGGTCGGATTTATCCTCATACGGAATATCAAAGTTATGGGACGCATCCGTTTCTATGAATCCCTCTCTTAAGGCAAGTCCGCTTCCAGGGATGATGCCCAGCCCCCTCCACCGTGCGGCAACTGGCTCAAAGACATCTTCCATGATCTTCAGGGCAAGCCGATTTCCATCATCTTTCACCGCCCTCGTGTACTGGTTTTCTATTTCTGTGCGTCCTTCCTTTCTCTGGCGAAGAAGCATATATATCCCCTCCAGGATATCGATTGCTTCAAAACCGGTAATCACACCCATAATGGAAAAATCACGGGCAATAAAGGAGTAAGGGGCCTTTCCGATGATAACGCTCACATGGCCAGGAAGAAGAAAGCCGTCTATATTTATCTTCCCTGAGGAGAGCAAAACCCTTATGGCTGGCGGTATAAGCCTTTGGCATGAAAGCAGATACACATTGCACAGACCCCTGTTTCTGGCCTCTTTTACGGCGGCAGCGATGGCAGGAGAGGTAGTCTCAAATCCCACCCCAAACAAGATTATTCTCCTTTGTGGCTCTTCTTGAGCGATCTCAACAGCATCCAAAGGGGACGTTATGACCCTTATATCCCTACCCATGGCGTGTTCACGACCGAGGGACGATGAGCTACCTGGCACCTTCATCAGATCGCCAAATGTCACGAGAGTCACATCCTTTAATTGTGCCAGGGCAATGGCTCTGTCGATCTCTCCTATCGGGGTTACACATACCGGACAGCCTGGT